>JAFAPF010000015.1 GCA_019247245.1 Rubrobacter sp.
GACGAGATCCGCTCGAAGCTCATCGAATACGGCTACACGCTGGAGAGCGAGCTGTGAGGCATGCTAAAAAGGGGCGCAAGTTGGGGAGGGACGCCGCCCATCGCAAAGCGATGCTCGCCACCATGGCAAGTCAGGTCATAACCCACGGCCGCGTAAAGACCACGGCTCCCAAAGCCAAGGAGGTCAGGGGCTTGGTAGACCGCCTCATTACCATTGCCAAAAAGGACGACTTGGCGGCTCGCCGTCAGGTGACCAAGATCCTCAAAGATAAATCCGTCGTGAGGAAACTTTTCGAGGATATTGCCTCCGACCTCGACGACCACTCCTCAGGTTACACTCGCATCCTCAAACTCGGGCCGCGTCCTGGCGACGGTGCCGAGAGTGTCTACTTGGAGCTGGTCAACTATAGAGCGGAGTAGCCGCTACTGCGTTCTCCTCGTTGTTTGAGCGGCATGCTGCTGTAAGGATCCTGCGAGGATCGCACGGTGAGGTTCGCCGGGCTCGTGGAGTACGACGGGACAGAGTTCGTGGGCTGGGCGGGTCAGCCAGGCTTGCGAACCGTCGAGGGAACGCTCACGGAGGCGCTCGAGACCGTGCTGCGGCAGCCAGTGAAGCTGATCGTGGCGGGCCGCACGGACGCCGGGGTACATGCCTCGGGACAGGTCGTCTCATTCGAAGCGCAAACGGAACTCGCCCCTTCTTCGATCTCCTATAGAACCACAGCTGTCCTTCCGGAAGACGTCGCACTTCGACGTTGCGTTCCCGTCGGAAAGAACTTCGACGCACGCAGAGACGCGAGGAGCCGTAGCTACGAATATAGAGTCGTCAACGACCCTATCCGCTCTCCGTTGAAGCGGCGGCGGTCCATACATATCGCCCGCCGGCTAGATATTAGCCTCTTGCAAGAGGCTGCAAACCTCGTCCGTGGTGTGCATGACTTCCGGGCCTTCACCCCCGCAAGGAGCTACCACGTCCGCTTCGAGCGCGTCATAAAGGAGTCCTTATGGGAGGTGCTTGAGGAGCTTCTCGTATACAGGATCACCGCGGACTCCTTTCTATACGGGATGGTGCGCGCTCTGGTCGGGACGATGTTGGAGGTAGGTAGCGGCAAACGCGCCTTTTCGGATTTCACCCCCCTGCTCTACGGTGGCGAGCGGAGTGCGGCCGGCTCTGCTGCCCCGGCCGGAGGCCTCACGCTGGTCTATGTGGATTATGAGAATCTAAACCTTGAAGGAGAAACACCGTGACCCATTACTCAGGAGAGCTGCTTCTCCAGATCGACTCTTATATCGAGGGGCTCTTCGTGCCGTCGGATCCCACATTGGAGAGTGTTCTACAGCGGTCACGCCGTGCTCGTTTGCCGGAGATACACGTCTCTCCCAACGAGGGGAGGCTGCTACGGCTCCTCGCAGAGACGGCGGGTGCCCGGCGCATCCTCGAGGTAGGAACGCTCGGTGGTTACAGCACGATCTATTTAGCTCGCGCTCTTCCCGAACACGGTTCGCTGATCTCCCTTGAACTGGACGAGCGTCATGCCGAGGTCGCTCGTGAAAACATCGCGGAAGCCGGGCTTGGAGACAAGATCGAGGTACGGACCGGGGATGCCAGAAAGTTGCTCACCAATATGGTCGAAGGTGGCGTCGGACCGTTCGACCTAACATTCATAGACGCGGACAAGGGAAGCTACCCGGAGTATTTAGAGCGGGCTTTGCAGCTCTCGCACGTTGGCTCTCTCATCCTGGCCGACAATACCATCCGGGGTGGGAGTGTGCTTGACCCCGGAGACGAAGCCGCCTGGGCAACCCGAGAGTTCAATGAAAACCTGGCCAAGGATCCCCGGCTCTCGGCTCACATTTTGCCCTTAATACGGGAGCATGTGGACGGCCTCGCGGTAGCGCGGGTGTTAAAACTGTAAGTCCTGCCCATTCCAGGGATGTATGCTACTATTTGACGCGTTTGCAATAGAGGTTAGTACCACGTTCGTGGAGGAAGATGAAGAGTTATGTAGCACGGCCGCGCATGGTCGAGCGTAAATGGCACCTGATAGACGCTGATGGACAGACACTCGGGCGACTAGCCACGGAGATAGCGCGCCTCTTGCGTGGTAAGAACAAGCCCCAGTACACGCCGCACATCGACACAGGTGACTTCGTGGTTGTAGTGAACGCCGAAAAGGTAATAGTCACGGGCAAGAAGGCTGAGCAGAAAGTGTATTACCGCCACACGGGATACCCGGGTGGTCTAAAAGAGACGAGCTATGAGGCGATGTTGGAGCGCAAGCCCACAGAGATCCTACGCAGGGCGGTACGGGGGATGATGCCGAAGACACGCCTGGGGCGCCACCAGTTGAAGAAATTAAAGATCTATACGGGTTCTGAGCACCCACACGGTGCTCAGGCTCCGCAACCCTATGAGGTGAGATAAGAGATGGCAAAAGAACTGTATAGGGGCACGGGAAGGCGCAAGACGGCGGTTGCTCGGGTTAGGCTCATGCCGGGGGAGGGCAAGATTACGATTAATGGCCGTGACTACACCGAGTACTTTCCCCGCCCGATTTACCAGGAGCGTGTGGCTGCGCCGTTCAGGATTCTAGAGGCTGGAGACCGCTACGATGTTATCGTCCAGGTCGAGGGTGGCGGGTCCACCGGACAGGCGGATGCTGTTCGGCACGGCATAGCCCGCGCTCTCGCTGAAGAGTCGCAGGAGGCGAGAGGTGAACTTAAGAAGGCGGGACTTTTGACGCGGGACGCCCGTGCCGTCGAGCGCAAAAAGTACGGCCTGAAAAAGGCTCGCAAGCGTCCGCAGTTCTCCAAGCGCTAGAGCGTTTTAGCACTGACCCACCGAGTGGGCCCCCTCTGTCGCGAACGTGCAGCGGAGGGGGCTCGTCTGTTGGGGAGGAGGTACTTTGGAACAAGGACCACACAGGATTAGGTTCGGCACCGACGGGGTGCGGGGGGTCGCCAACGAAAGTCTTAGACCCGAGGATGCCTTAATGCTGGGCCTGGCCGGGGCACGTCTCTTCGGCGGTCCGCTCCTAGTGGGTCGCGATACCAGGATTTCGAGCGGTATGCTATCGGCGGCTTTGAGCGCTGGGGCGGCGAGTGGCGGTGCCAGCGTCTTCGACCTCGGTGTGCTGCCGACTCCGGGGGTAGCGAGCTTAGCTGGCAAGTTCCGGGCCTCTACGGCAGCGGTAGTGAGCGCTTCGCACAACCCTTACCCGGACAATGGCATCAAGTTCCTCTCAGGAGAGGGACGTAAGCTCCCGGATGCGAGGGAGAAAGAGCTGGAGAGATTCTTGGCTCGAGAGAGTACTGGCCGTCCCGTTGGAAGAGAAATCGGGACCGTGGAGGCCATGCCCGAGGCCGCAGGGCTCTATGCAGAGACCGTACTTTCACACCTTAGGCCTTGTGCGGAGGGTATGAAAGTCCTCCTAGACTGCGCCCATGGTGCCGCTTACGAGGTTGCACCGCTGGCCTTTAGGAAACTCGGCGTGAAGTTGTCGGTTGTGGGTAACGAGCCCACAGGGACCAACATCAATGCGGGTGTGGGTTCGACGTATGTGGATAAACTCGCCGAGAAGCTCAGAACCACAGCCGATCGGGGTTACGACGTGGCTTTTGCCTTCGATGGGGACGCCGACCGGGTTCTAGCGGTAGACGAGAAGGGAGGTGTGATCGACGGGGATAGAATCATCGCCATCCTTGCCCGCGACCTTAAGGAGCGCGATACCTTAATGAATGGCGTCGTGTTTACGGTGATGAGCAACCTTGGCTTATTCGAGACGATGGACCGTCTCGGTATCCAGTACGAAGTTACGCCGGTCGGCGACCGGTACGTGGCGGAGGCGATGCTCAGGCGAGAAGCATCTTTAGGAGGTGAGCAGTCGGGACATGTAATACATGCAGAGTACGCTACAACTGGAGATGGGCTCGTGACAGGGTTCGCGCTGTTGGACGTGATGGTGCGGAGTGGGAAGCCGCTTTCAGAGCTTGCCAAGGTAATGGAAGTTTACCCGCAGACCTTGATCAATGTTCCGGTCGAAGAACCAGGCTCCGCTCCGAGGATAGCCAGGAGCGGACTTGTAAAAGCAGCGACCGCAGATGCCGAAAGTCGGCTCGCGAACAAAGGTCGCATTCTCCTCAGGCCGAGTGGGACAGAGCCCGTTGTCAGGGTGATGGTTGAGCATTCAGACGAGGTAGTGTGCCGCGAGGTTTGTGAGGAGGTCGCTGCAGCCGTCTCTTCGAGTGTCTCACGGAGCGCCCCGGAGGCGCGAACGTGAGGTTCATCGGGTGCTCACTGGCCTGGCGGCCGGACGAGGCGGGCAAGAGAGCATCTTGTCTGGTGGTCTTGGACGAGCGTGGTAGCATCGTTGCTAACTCGTTCGCGATTGAGACCGAAGATCTCGCGTCGGCGGTTAAAGCCTACATGGAGGGGCGGCGGGGACTCCTGATGGGCGTAGACGCCCCACTCTCGGTACCCAATGAGCGTGGCACCCGCAGGATAGAGCGGATCCTCTCGAGGCTCTCTCTTCCGGCTTACTCGGCAAGCCGCAGGATGTTTGGCGGCAAGCCTATAGCCGAGACGTTTCTAGCGGTTCTCGAAGGGGTGGGTGTCGAGTATACTGACTACCCATTCCGTGGGACCCGCGACCAGCGAACCGTAACAGAGGTGTGCTCGGCTGCTACCCTGAAGGTGCTCCTCTTCGAACTCGAAGGGAGGCGCGGGGAAGTCGATGGTAACCTTGCAGGTTTGCTGAGGAGCATCCCGGAGCCAAAGCTACGCAAGGGCAACAAGGAAGGGCGGGCAGCAGCCCTCAAGAGAGCAGTGGATGTCCTCTGGAATACGCCCGGGTTACGGCTAAGAACCGGCAACCTCTCGGCGGAGCTCGCGGCACCTGGGAACGTAGATCTTTCCAAGCTAGACATATCCCCTTCGCTTTCGCACACGGAGCTCGACCGGGTTACGAGCCTTGTCGAAGGGGCACTCGCCGCCTACACCGTCTACCGCCATTGGAAGGCGCGGGACGGCTCAATCGTAGCAGGTACCGGACGCGAGGGCTCAGTCCTTTTGCCCGCCTCGCGCGCTCTCTACGAGCGCATCGCTGGGGAGTGCCGTACCGCTGGAGTGCCCTATGCTTAGGAGAGACACCTCTAATGGGCCTTAAGGTCCGCATCATCCCGTGTTTGGATGTGGACGCTGGCAGGGTGGTCAAGGGGACGAAGTTTAGTTGCCTCCGCGACGCTGGCGACCCAGTCGAGCTTGCCGCCTTCTACGATAAGGAGGGCGCGGACGAGATCGTCTTCTACGACATCACTGCTTCTCACGAAAACCGTGACACTGCACGAGAATTGGCCCGCCGGGCTGCAGAAGAAGTTTTCGTCCCCTACACTATTGGTGGTGGGGTGAGGACTGTCTCCGACATGCACGCTATGCTGCGTGCTGGTGCTGATAAAGTCTCAATCAACAGCGCCGCCGTCAGGACACCAGAGCTCATAAACAAGGGCGCCGAGCGCTTTGGGAGCCAGTGCATAGTCCTGAGCACGGACATCAAACGCAGGCGAGACAAGCCTGGATGGGAAGTTTACCTGAATGGCGGTCGCCTAAACACAGGCGTGAATGCTGTAAAGTGGCTTGTCGAAGGGGAACGGCGGGGGGCAGGAGAGTTTGTGTTGAACAGTATAGATGCCGATGGGACAGAGTCGGGGTACGATCTGGACCTCATCTCGGAGGTTGCGAGCAGAACTAACCTCCCGATAGTAGCTTCCGGGGGGGCGGGGGAGCCAGAGCATATGATTGCTGCTGCGCGTGCCGGAGCTGGAGCCGTACTCGCCGCGAGCATCTTCCACTTTGGCGAATGGAGTATTTCTGACGTTAAAGAGAAGATGCGTGCGGCTGGGATCTCGGTCCGGTGACCATGCTGGAGGGTATCCGCTACAACGAAAGGGGTCTCGTCCCAGTGGTAGCCCAGGATGCCAGTACGGGCGAGGTCCTCATGCTCGCTTATGCGAACAGGAAAGCTGTCGA
>JAFAPF010000233.1 GCA_019247245.1 Rubrobacter sp.
TGCCACCTAGCGCCTCAGGAGAGACGCCCTGCTTCTCCCCGGTGACGACGTACATGGCCAAGAGCACGTGAGCGGGGGCGTTGATCGTCATAGAGGTCGTGATTTCCTCCATCGGTATGCCATCGAAGAGCTGCTCCATGTCCTCCAAAGAGTCCACGGCGACCCCCTCGACCCCTATCTCGCCCAAGCTGTACTCCGAATCAGAGTTCAGACCCATGAGGGTGGGCATGTCGAAAGCGACCGAGAGGCCGGTCTGGCCCTGCTCCAAGAGGTAGTGGAACCGCTCGTTGGTCTCCTTGGCCGAACCGAACCCCGCGAACTGGCGGATAGTCCAGACGCGACCGCGGTACATGGTCGGGTGGATACCCCTCGTGTAGGGATACTCGCCAGGGTACCCGAGCTTCTCCTCATAGGAGCCCTCCACGTCTTCCGGGGTGTACAGCGGTTTTATGGGTATACCGGACATGGTTGAGAACTCGATGTCGTCGCGTTCTTCGCTTTCAGCGTACGCTTCCTCCCACCGCTCCCGAGCCGTATTCTTCTCGGTGTCCTTCTCGGTGTCCAAAGCTTACTCCTCTCTTTAGTGGGCCTTCTTAAACTTTGGTTAAGCTCCAACTGTATCTGGTTCGGGCCCGACCCCTTGCGCCGCGAGGTCGCGCACAATCCCCTCGGAGACGACGAGGCGTTGTATCTCGCTGGTTCCCTCGTAAATCTCCGTTACCCGCGCGTCCCGGTAGTAGCGTTCGACGGGATGGTCTTTCATGTATCCCTGACCACCCAGAACCTGGAGCGCCTCATAAGCGACCTCATTCGCCACGGTGGAAGCGTGGAGCTTGGCCTGCGCACCGATCTCCACGTGCCGGAGTCCCTGGTCCTTGATCCATGCCGCTTTGTGCACCAGTAGACGAGCTGCTTCGAGCTTCGTCTGCATGTCCGCGAGCTTGAACGCCACGGCCTGGTGCTCAGCTATGGGTTTACCAAACGTGGTTCGCTGGGTAGCGTATCGGGCTGCGTACCGGAAGGCTGCCTCTGCTATCCCCAGAGCCTGGGCTGCTATTCCGATGCGCCCGCCGGCGAGTGTCCCCAAAGCGATCCGGAGCCCATCCCCCTCTTCTCCCAGCCGATCCTCCTCGGGAACGAACAAGTCGTCGAAGAGCACGTCGTCCGTGGTGGCCGAGATGACGCCCATCTTTCGGGCGTGCTCACCGAGGGAGATCCCCCCGGCGTCCATGTCGACCACAAAGGCCGTGACGCCCTCCGGAGCACGGGCGAAGAGGACCATCGTGCTCGCTACTCGCCCGTTGGTGACCCATTGCTTGTGGCCTGATATCCGGTACCCGCCCGGGACCCTCTCGGCCCACGCCTGTATCGCCGCAGCGTCGGAGCCGGCCTCGGGCTCAGTAAGGGCAAAGCAACCGATCTTCTGACCCCGTGCGAGCTCCGGGACCCATCGGGCCTTCTGCTCCCCGGTACCGTGGGTCAGGATGGGGAGCGTTCCGGCGCTAGTGTGTACCGCAAGCGTCACCCCGACGCCAGCGTCGGCCCGGCTGATCTCCTCGATTAGCAACACGTACGAGAGAAAGTCCATTCCGCCCCCACCGTACTCCTCGGGGACGCACAATCCCATAAACCCGGCCTCTGCCAGCTTCTCGAACACCTCATCCGGAAAATGGTCCTCCCGGTCCCATTGCGCAGCGTGCGGGGCCACCTCCCCGTCAGCTAACTCCGCCGCTCGCTCTCTAACGTCTCGCTGTGCGACGCTCAGGTCAAAGTCCACGCGCCCTCTCCCTATAAGAAGCTACTCGTAATCGTAGAAACCCTTCCCGCTCTTGCGCCCGAGCCAGCCGGCGGCCACATAGCGCTTCAGCAGCGGACATGGACGGTACTTGTCGTCGCCGAGGCCTGTATGCAGAACCTCCATTA
Source organism: Rubrobacter sp. (assembly GCA_019247245.1). Taxonomy (GTDB): domain Bacteria; phylum Actinomycetota; class Rubrobacteria; order Rubrobacterales; family Rubrobacteraceae; genus Rubrobacter_F. Next base: position 1,924 of record JAFAPF010000233.1, read on the forward strand.
TGTGCAGGCAGGTGTCCAGGCCCACCATGTCGGCGAGCTCTAGCGGTCCCATCGGGTGGTGCATCCCCAACTTCATCACGGTGTCCACGTCTTCGGGCCCGGCGATACCCTCCATCAGGCAGTAGACGGCCTCGTTGATCATGGGCACCAAAATGCGGTTAGAGACGAAGCCCGGGAAGTCTTGTACCTCCACCGGTGTCTTCTCCAGCCGCTCGGTCAACTCCCGAACCGCCTCGTAGGTTTCATCGTTGGTGTCGAGACCGCGGATGATCTCGACAAGCTTCATGGCCGGAACCGGATTGAAGAAGTGCATGCCGATAAACTTCTCCGGCCGACCACTTTTTGCTCCCAGGTCGGTCACCGAGATCGAAGAGGTGTTGGTGGCCAGGATAGCATCCTCTGGCAGCTGCTCATTGAGGACTTGAAGTATCTCGGTCTTTATCTCTATGTCCTCGACGACGGCTTCGATGGCCAGGTCGGCATCCGGGGCGTAATCGACCCCCGACTCGATGCGTCCCATGGCCTGGTCCATCTCTTCCTGGGAGATACGTTCCTTCTCGACGGCACGCGAGAGGTTCTTCTCCGTCGTCTCGAGACCTTTTTTTACGGTTTCTTCGTCCACGTCGGCCATGTGCACCGCGAGCCCGGCCTGCGCGAAGACCTGCGCGATACCGCTGCCCATCTGTCCAGCGCCTACGACCTGTACCTTCTCGATAGCCAAAGCCTTCTCCCCTACGCTCGTGTAACCCTAGACTTCCACAAGTATGGCGTCGCCCTGACCACCGCCGGAGCAAATGGCCCCGAGGCCTTTGCCGCCGCCTCTCTGCCGGAGCTGGTAGAGGAGCGTCATCAGGATGCGCGCTCCTGAGGCACCTATGGGATGGCCCAGCGCCACCGCCCCACCGCTTACGTTCACGATCTGCGGGTCTACGCCCAGGATCTCGGTGGAGTAGATGGCTACCCCGGCGAACGCCTCGTTTATCTCCACGAGATCCAGGTCGTCTGCGCTCCACCCGGCTTTCTCGAGCGCGAGCTTCCCGGCGTTTCCGGGCACGGTCAGAAGGCACGGTGGATCCTCCGCAACCTTTGCGTGGGCGACGATGGCCCCTAAAGGCTCAAGGTTCCGGCGTCCAGCAAAGCTTTCGGCGGCGACCGCGAGAGCGCCGGCGCCATCGTTGACCCCAGGGGCGTTACCGACCGTCACGCTCGCGCCGGGCGCGAGCGGTTCCAGGGCCGCCAGCTTCTCCAGGCTGGTATCGCGCCGGATGGCCTCATCGGTCTCTACATACTCCGTCTCTCCTTTCTTGCCGGTGACCTTTACGCCGACGATCTCCTCGGCGAGCCTGCCTTCGTCGGTGGCGGTGGCGGCACGCTGGTGGCTACGCAAGGCCCACTCGTCCTGCGCTTCCCGGGTGACACCCCTCTCCTCGGCGATTTGCGAGCCGAACTGGAACATCGGGACGTGCTCGAAAGCGTCGAGGAGACCATCGTGGATCATGGCATCCACCACCTCCCCATCTCCCATGCGCATTCCCCACCGCGCCTCCTGTAAGAGGTATGGGGCATTGGACATGCTCTCCATACCGCCGGCGAGGACCACCTCGTAGTCGCCAGCCCGGATCATGGTCTCCGCTAGTGTGACGCTCCTCAGGCCCGAGGCGCAGACCTGATTGATGGTCTCGGTGGTGAGGCTAAAGGGTAGACCCGCGTAATAGTTGGCCTGGCGCGAGGGGATCTGACCCACCCCCGCCTGCACGACGATGCCGAAGATGGAGTGCTCTACCTCCTCGTCCTCGATACCGGAGCGTTCGATAGCTTCCCTGATCGCCACCCCACCCAGCTCCGGCGCGGTGAGAGGCGATAGCACCCCGCCAAACCTGCCGAATGGTGTGCGCGCTGCCCCGAGAATCACAGCCCGCCCCATAACTCCTCCTTCCATCGCTAGAGCCGATAGTAGCACGGTATCAGAACACGGGCGTACGTGGCTGGACCTCAGGCACAGATGTTTGGTGCATCAAGTGCTAGGGTACGCGTGGAGTAGGTGAAAGGGAGCATCAAGGAGGAGTTATGCCGAACATCGGGGACTACGAGACGACCTACGCGCAGTTCGAGTGGGAGACGCCGGAGAGGTTCAACTTCGGCCGCGACGTGGTAGACAGGTGGGCCGGGGAAGACCGTACAGCCATGATCTGGCTGGGTGCGAACGGCGAAGAGCGTCGCCTGACCTTCGACGACTTCTCACGCCTCTCGAACAAGTTCGCCAACGTGGCTAGGAAGCTCGGCATCGAGCGCGGCGACAGGGTGATGGTCCTTATGGGCAAGGTGCCCGAGTGGCACGTGGTTCTTACCGGTCTCCTGAAGCTCGGGGCCATCGCTATCCCCTCCGCCGCGCAGCTCCGCGCAAACGACCTGAAGTTCCGGGCGGAGCACTCCGGGGCCGTGACCATCATCTCCGGGCCCGAAGGTATAGAAGAAGCCGACGCCATGCGTGAGGAGGCTACTAACCTGCGGTACTTCGTCGCCCTCGGCAGCGAGGAGCATGAAGGATGGGAGTCTTATGAGAGGCTCATGGACGACGCTTCCGAGGACTTCACCGTCGAGGATACCGCCTCGGACGAGGGGGCCTTTATCCTGTACACCTCCGGGACGACGAAGCATCCGAAAGGCGCGTTGCACACTCATGGCTACACGCACGCCAAGCTGATGCAGGCCCATTACTGGCTGGACCTCCAGGAAGACGATCTGCTCTGGTGTACCGCAGCAACCGGGTGGGCTAAGAACATCTGGAACGTGTTCCTGGGCCCGTGGAGCCTGGGCATGGAGATCTTCGTGCACGAAGGAGCCTTCGACGCCGCGGAGCGCCTGGAGCTTATAGAGCGCTACGGGATCACCGTCCTCTGTCAAGCCCCGACGGAGTATAGGGTCCTCGCGAACGCCCCAGAGCTCGAGCATGCAGACCTCTCCTCCATCCGGCACGCGACCTCGGCCGGGGAGCCACTGAACGCGCCGGTAATGGAGCGGTGGCGGGAGCTGCACGGTATAGAGATATACGACGGTTATGGACAGACGGAGAACACCTTGCTCGTAGGGAACTTCCTGGGCCTCGAGGTACGTCCTGGCTCTATGGGCAAACCGTCTCCGGGCTGCGACGTCCGCATAATCGATGAGGACGGCAACGAGCTCCCGCCGGGCGAACTGGGGGATATTGCCCTCTCGGGCGATAACCCTGCGCTTATGAAGGAGTATTGGGAGCAGCCCGACGAGACGGAGACCGTCTTCAGGAACGGCTACTACCTCACCGGCGACCGGGCGAGCCGCGATGAGGACGGTTACATCTGGTTCGAGGGACGGTCGGACGACGTGATCCTCTC
>JAFAPF010000294.1 GCA_019247245.1 Rubrobacter sp.
TCTTCGTTCGATGTTCTGTGCTCGACCACGAGGCACCGCCAATCACCCCGAGAAGGTCTGATAGATCAAGAAGACGTTCAGCACGATAATCAGCGCAACTGCCAAAACCGCTACCACTGTGGTTAGTTGCTTGTTGACCAGTGCGCCCATCACTCCTCGGTTGCGGCAGAAGACCAAGAGGGGGATTAGCGCAAAGGGGATGCCGAAGGAGAGTACTACCTGGCTTATGACCAGCGAGCGGCTAACATCGAGGCCGGCACCGAGGAGGATTAGGGCCGGAGCCATCGTTATCGCCCGCCTCAAAAACACAGGAATCTGACGGTTTATGAAGCCCTGCATCACAACCTGACCAGCCATCGTACCCACTGAGGAGCTGGAGAAGCCCGAGGCGAGCAGCGCCACTCCGAAGAGGATCGCCGCGTTGTTGCTCAGCAGCACGCCAAGTTGTTCGAAAGCTTGACCTATGTCCGTAACATCGGTCAGGCCGCGTGAGTTGAACAGGGCTGCGGCCATAGTCAGCATGGCCATGTTGATGATGCCGGCGATGCCCATAGCGATCAGGACGTCGACAAGCTCGAAGCGGAAGATCTTTCGCTTCTCATCCTCTGTCTTGCCAACTACCCGACGCTGAGTGAGAGCCGAGTGCAGGTAGATCACATGTGGCATGACCGTGGCACCAACGATGCCGACGCCGAGCAGCAGGCTCTCAGTGCCCTCAAACTTTGGCGTGAAGATGCCTGCCAGGATGCGGCTGCCTTCAGGTTCTGCATAAAAGGTTTGAAAAGCAAAGGCAATGAGCACGACGCCGACCATGGCAGCGATGACCGCCTCAAGAGCACGCAAGCCATAGCGCTGCAAAGCGAGGATGCCGAAGGCACCAAGCCCCGTGATGAGCCCCGCCGGTAAGAGAGGGATGCCGAAGAGCAGGTTCAGACCCAAAGCCGCGCCGATAAACTCAGCCAAGTCGGTAGCCATGGCGATGATCTCTGCTTGTATCCATAGAAAGAAGGAGACCGGCTTAGGGAATCGTTCCCTACAAACCTCCGGTAGGTTCTTACCAGTGGCGATGCCGAGCTTGGCCGACATCGACTGTATGAGCATCGCCATCAGGTTCGCGACCAGTATCACCCATAGCAGGAGGTAACCGAACTGGGCACCACCCGAGACATTAGTGGCAAAGTTCCCTGGGTCTATGTAAGCCACAGAGGCGATGAACGCCGGCCCCAGGAAAGGCAAGAACCGCCTCAGTCCGCGCCGCTGACCCTTCAGCGACTGGTGTGCAGCCCGCGCCGTCGCGCTTTCTCCTGGCAGAACCTCTTCTACAAGGCGCTCTTCGGTCATGCAGTCATCCCTACCTAGTATTCTCAGAGATTGTTTAGCCTATACTAATCCTATAACATATATAGGCTAACGGTCAAGCCTTCTGCTCTTGATAAGGAAATTCGTATAGGCTAGTATTGCAGCTAGAGTTATGAACGATCCTATCGCAAGCCAACATACCTCATCTTCCGTAGAGGACTATGTAAAAGCTATATGGGAGCTTGCTGGGGCTAACGCTGCCTCCACAAAAGAGATCTCTAAGCGACTCCGCCTCTCAGGAGCATCGGTCACTAACATGCTTGGGCGTCTGAAGGAGATGGGCCTCGTAAACTACGAGCGCTACCACGGCGCCTCACTCACCGAAGAAGGGTGTGCCCAGGCGTTGAGGATAGTGCGTCGTCACCGGCTGATAGAGTCCTTTCTACTAGAGCAGCTCGGGTATTCGTGGGGGGAGGTGCACGAGGAGGCCGAAAGACTAGAGCATGCCGTCTCAGATGAGTTTACGGAGCGCCTGGCGGAGTTTTTGGGCCATCCCGCGCGGGATCCACACGGAGACCCTATCCCAAGGGCTGATGGCACCCTAGAGCGGGACGAGTCGTTCCGTTTGGATGAAGCGGCAGCCGGCCAGCTTGTGCGCATCTCTCGAGTGAACCCTGAGAACCCCTCGATGCTTAATTACCTGGGCAAACACGGTCTCGTTCCGGGGCAGACACTCACGGTAAATGAGATCCGCACTGTAGATGGTGTTGTCACCATAGAAGACGAGGACGGTAAATCCTATTCGCTTGGAAGACCACTGGCGGCCTCGCTCTTCGTCCAAGGTGTTGTGGAGCCTACTAATACGTACCCTGTGGAGCCTACTACTACGTACCCTTCTTGAGATACCCATCTATGATCCGGGTCCTCGCTTTTTGTTTTGGTGCGGCCTTACAGCCAAATGCCGTTTCTTATTTCAGGCGTCTGTGCTGCTCTCATAGAAGCGCCACAGCTACGCTGTATGTGTAAACCTCATGATAGATACACCAGAATATGCCTAAAGGGTGGGGAACGCGACGATGTGACTAGCCTGTTAGGAAATTCCCGGGCTCGTCTAGCGGCGATCGAATAGAGCGTATGTTTCTTAGATGCTCTTGTTCTTCTAAGACTCAGGCTCTAAGGTTATATGCACTTTGCAGGGACAGTGCTTGAGCACGTAGTCTACGTTGCTGCCGAAGATTTGATCTCTAAGACTACGTTTGCGCGGCACCCCCATCATTACCACCTCGACTCCTAGCCTCTGAGCCTCCTCAACGATGGCCCGTCCAGCGTTGCGGGCGCTGATTGTATACCCCTCTACCTTAACACCATGCACCTCGCCTATCTGGCATGCTTCGTCTAAGGCTTCCTGGGCCTGTTTATATTTTTCGGGTACCACCTCTTCCAAGTTGATGTTGTGCGGAGGTAGGTTCTCCGGAACCTCTATAACATCGAGGGCGTGGATGACGGGCTTCTCTCCCCTTTCTGAGTCAGGAACGAGCTTGGCTGCGGTGGCTATCATCTCCTCTGAGACTCGGCTGCCAGTTACAGGTACTAATATGTCGGCGTACTCAACCTTCGGAACCTCCTGTGTGGTTGGGGCGGCCTCCTCCGGTGCCTCTGTTAACGAGAGTCCTTGGTGACGTCGGTAAAGCACGTATCCAACTATGCCTATCACCATCCACGCCGTCCCTACGTATCGAGCTTCGATGTGATAGATGAGGATCATGACCCAGGCAAACAAAGTCCCAAGCACAGCCAATACCGCCAAGATGGGCACTTCGTGACCTCCTAACCGCAACGTGAGGGGGACCTTGAATGGGCGCTCAAGGTCTGGGCGCCGCCAGCGAAGGGCTATAATGGAGAGGTGGGCTACCGTGAAAGCGAGCAGTACGCCATAGGCGTACATATCTGCCAAAATTTGCCCTTCACCCGGGACCACAACCAGCGCGGCGAGCGCTCCAAACACTGCAATGGCCACGACCGGCATAAGGGTACGCGAGCTTAGGCGGCCAAGTATCTGTGGTACTTGTCCGTGAGTAGCTAGAGAGTACTGCATGCGGCTGATGCCGATGATCCCGGCGTTTGCAGCAATGATGAGTATGGTCGCAGCTAGTATGCCAACGACTATCCTTAACGGCTCGATAAGGAAGCCTATGGGAAGGTTGTCCACGATCCCCAAAATCGGGTCCCCGGAATACTCATCGGCCAAGGCTGTAGTGTAGGAGCCGCTTGCGTCCTGGTAGACAGGCATCGCCTCCATAGAGATGATGGTTATGCCCAAGTAGACGATTAGGAGCGCGGCCACAAGACCACCAGCTGCCCTAGGAATACCGTGACTCGGGTTCTTTGTCTCCTCGGCCATGTTAGAGATAGTCTCTATCCCGGCGTAGGCGACCATAGCCAGCGTAAACCCGTAGATGATATTGCCCCCCGTCGGCAAAGCCTCCCAGCTGATGTTCGAGATGAATGTGTGTACATTAAAGAGGAGTACAACGCCCAGAACTATCAGCAACACTTGTATCGCTAGATCAGCAAAGGCCATGAAAATGTTCACCATCGAGGCCAGCCTAATTCCCACGATGTTGAGTGTGCAAAGTATGGCGATTATGGCTATGCCCCCGATGATATCCCAGGGGTTGCGGCGCAAGGGCTCCCAGAAGACCCCTAGGTAATGGGGTGCGAAGAACGCGCTTATCGCGATGGTAATGACATAATCCAGGCTAAGCGCCCATCCACCGATGAAGCTGGCGAATTCATTGAATGCATGGCGAGCGAAGTTAGATGCCCCCCGGCCTCTGGGAACATCGTCGCACCCTCAGTGTAGGTTAGAACGGTAAGTACAAACAGGACTCCGGTTACCATAAAAGCTAGTGGCGTCAGGCCCAGGGCGTAGGCAGCGACCAGACCTAAAGAGAAGTAAATGTTGCTCCCCAAGTTGCCATAGGCCGGAGCAAAGAGGCTTACAGTCCCGACGTCCTTCTGAAGCTCCTGCCCGCTGTCGCTATTACGTTGGTTCCCCATCCTGTGCTCCTCTCCACCCGAGTAAGCCTGATGTTCCTGAATGCTATCAGGAACAATCCCTGTGACGCGACACTGACACTTATTATTTCGTGCGGAGGTGTAACTCCTAAATCACTACCATCTGTGGGTTTTTGCAGCGTGTATCAAAAGCGACCAAGCCTGTTGAAAAACTCTCCGTCACCCGATTCTGGCCCTCCTTTTAGCCCAAACAAATAGAGCTTTTTTGAGACCTCTATACCGATGTGAGAGTATATCTGTGGTCCTTCAGTGGACTTTTTCAACAGGCTCCACCCTTTTTGATACTGCACCCTTGTTTCATAAACGTTCTAGCCTGTTGAGAAACACGTCCCTATTCGAGTAGGTGGGGCTGGATGCGGCGCTCGTGGAGCCGGTAGCATTGGTGCTGTCCTAAGGCTTCTCAGCAGCAGGAGGCAGCACCACCATGATGGGTTTCTTGTTTGTAGCTTAAGGTGGCTGCGGGTAAGATGAGAAGGCAATAGGTAGCCTAGTTGGATGACGTTGGATGCCTTTCCTTTAGGGACCCAAACAAAGCTCCAATGAGGGCTATCTGTTATCGGCCCGTCCCTCGGCCGTACGATTTTTCCAGGTGTTGAGAGGTTGTTGGAGATGGAGGGGCCGGCCTCCTAGCAGGCCGCCTTGTTGTGCGTGGCTAAGCGCTACCGTAAGATTGGATTGTCTGCCTTACCAGCGGGCCGGGGATTTCCTTGACATACAAGTCCTACGAACGCTTCCCCGGCCCTATCTTTACTCACCATCCCTTAGAGCATCGGGGCAGCCCTGTAGTGGGCTAGCGCGGGATGAGCAGGGGTGTAGTAATGGAAAATGATAGGTGGCCTCGTTGACATACGCCCGTGATGGGACACAGCACACAACTACAACGAGTGCCTAACCTTTATCAGCCCGTCCCTTTCATGTCCTTTCAGTTCTCATCTCAGAGGGACGGGTGCACCCATCGGCGGTTTGCGTATGGTGGGTCGGGGTAGTAATATTAGTAACAGGTAGTTCTCGTTGAGAACATCACGAGTTTGCGACCCATACACTCCAACTAGAGCTATCTTTTATCAACCCGTCCCCCACTTCATCCTCATACAAACCTCCCTAACTTCCCTATACACAGGGGGACGGGTGTATCTCAAGAGCACGGTGGGTAGGAAGACTAAGAGGGCTGGGTTATTGTTGAG
>JAFAPF010000340.1 GCA_019247245.1 Rubrobacter sp.
AAGATCAAGAGCGCCATCCAGGGGCGCGAGCCAGGCGTTGGGTAGTGGAGCGAACGCATTCGTGGCTGAACCGCTCTCGGCGGCTACTGCTACGCTGGAGAAGAAAACCGAGAACTACCTAGCGTTCATTCATCTCGCCTGTGCTCAGCTCATCTTCTCCAAGATAACGGTTTCCGGATAAGGACTAAATGTGGTCCGCCCGGCTCGATCCGCGGCAGATTTCCCCACGTTCAATGGTCCCCGACCGATCCGGAGCGACGAGCTTGGATCTACGGGTTCACGGCCTCGACCATCGCCCTCTTCGAATCCCGGGCGAAGCGCCTCTGTAGCATACGAGCCAACGGATAGCCGAGTCAGGCCAGGGGATGTTTCGGTCGTGAGAAGGCCCATACGTCATAGTGAACCGCGTTATCCTCACTGCGCCACTCCACCGAGAATCGTTCCTCGCCGCGCTCGCCGTGACCGGGGAGCGTCCCGTGACCGAACCCGAACCGCTCCACCTCACCCGATACCTCGATGAGATACACGATGCGGGCGCTGTTCAGCGACCAGAAGCCGTAGTGCCGGGCGAGCACGCCGACCGTGGCACCGACCTCGACGGGCGTATCTGGCGGTAGGAGGCGGACCCAGCCCAAGTCGAACTGCCGCCAGGCGCCCAGGGCCTCTTTCGCTCGCCTGTAGGCCTCCGGCCCCTCGCCGAGCTTCACACGATACCGATCCACCGCGTACCCGCGGGGCGGCGCATCCTTCCGCGAAGCCCCAACCTCCCCATAAGAGAACGGCAGGTCCTTCTGCGAAGAGAGAAATCGCCGAACGGCGTCGTCGGAGGGCTCTCTAAGCAAGAACACGAACAAACCCTCCTCCCGGCGTCAACGTTCGATCCAAACCTTCCTGTCGGCAGCCACAAACCGCTTGCTCGCCGCTTCTGTAGCGACGCACGAATCCCTCACGGCCTCGATGATCGCGGGCTCTGCTGCGAGAGGCTCCTTTAAGCTATATGCCACTTCGAGTGTAACATCGGATGGGCGCTGTCTGCGGGAAGCGCTCTCTGGCGATTCCTTCAAGCCTCATCCGGTCGGCTTCGACGAGCCTATGCTTGAAGAAGCCGGCTGCTGCGGCCCGGGTTCGGTCCGAATAGAATTCTGCTGGGCGGGTAGAGTTATCGTGGGGCCGGGCGGAGGCTCTTTACCGATCGAGGAGGACCGAAGTGAGCATATCAGATACGGAAAGAGCGTTTGCGGACAAGACGGAGGGGATGGGTCCCGGAGACTTTCTCGAGCTCGACGCCCTGCTCACTGAGGACGAGCGTTCGGTGCGCGACGAGGTTCGCGCTTTCGTGCGGGAGAAGATTAAGCCGAACATCAAGGAGTGGTACGAGAAGGCGAGCTTCCCGCCCGAGATCGTGCCGGAGATGGCCTCTTTGGGACTCCTCGGGATGCACCTCGAAGGATACGGCTGCGCCGGCAAGAGCGCCGTGGAGTACGGCCTGGCCTGCATGGAGCTCGAAGCCGGAGACTCGGGGCTGAGGACCTTCGTTAGCGTGCAGGGCTCGCTGACGATGAGCGCGATCCACAAGTTCGGTAGCGAGGAACAGAAGCAAGAATGGTTGCCGAGGATGGCGAAGGGCGAGGCCGTAGGCTGCTTCGGCCTGACCGAGCCCGAGGCGGGCAGCGACCCCGCGAGCATGAAGACCTACGCGCGCAGGGACGGCTCAGACTGGATCCTGAGCGGCAGGAAGCGTTGGATCGGGATGGGAACAATAGCCGAAGTGGCCGTCATCTGGGCGCAGACCGACGACGGCATCCGGGGCTTCCTCGTCCCGACTGGTACCCAAGGCTTCTCGGCGACGAATATCCAGCACAAGCTCTCCATGCGCGCCTCCATCCAGTGCGAGCTGCACCTGGATGACGTGCGGCTCCCGGAAAGCGCGATGATGCCCGAAGCAAAGGGCTTGCGCGGACCGTTCGCTTGTCTCAACGAAGCACGCTACGGCATCGTCTGGGGAGCTATGGGGGCGGCGCGCGACGCCTTCGAATGCGCCTTGGAGTACGCTGGGGATCGCGTACAGTTCGACCAACCGGTAGCCTCCTTTCAGCTGACGCAGAAGAAGCTGGTGGACATGATGCTGGAGATCCAGAAAGGCACGATGGTCGCCCTGCACATCGGGCGGATGAAAGACGCCGGGATCCTGAAGCACGAACAGGTCTCCTTCGGCAAGCTCAACAACGTGCGCGAAGCCATCGAGATCGCACGCGAGGCCCGCACCATCCTCGGTGGTAACGGCGTGACGCTGGACTACTCGCCCTTGAGGCACGCCAACAACCTGGAGAGCGTAAGGACGTACGAGGGCACCGACGAGGTCCACATCCTGATCCTGGGCAACGCTCTCACCGGCAT
>JAFAPF010000419.1 GCA_019247245.1 Rubrobacter sp.
TGAGCTTGACTTTGGCTCCTCTACATTCTCTAGCACAAGGGCGCTCTTCGGGTCCCCGAGCTCGTGCACCTGCCAGGCGCGCATTCCAAGCCTCCTTTCCACTCTCGATACGGGAACCCGAGCTTATCATGCTCGTTTCGCCTCTTACCAGGCTGTTTGGCCGCCATCTATGATGACCGTCTGTCCGGTCATATAGTCGGCGGCAGCCGAGGCGAGAAAGACGACAACCCCCTTTATATCCTCTGGCTGTCCGAAGCGGTGCATGGGTATGTCCTCTAGCATCTTATCCTCGAACTTCTCGATAAGTCCGCCGCTCATCTTTGTTGGAAACCAGCCGGGGACGATAGCGTTGACGTTTATGCCGTATTGGGCCCAGCTCGTGGCGAGATCGCGAGTCATGGAGATAACGGCGCCCTTACTGGAGTTGTAGCCGATCGTCTGCATGTAGTCGGGATGTCCACCGATGAGCCCGGCAATAGAGGCGATGTTCACGATCTTACCCCCCTCCCCCTTCTCGATCATGCGGCGTCCGACGGCTTGACACATCAGGAACGTCCCCCGCACGTTGACCTGCATCACCAAGTCGAACTTCTCGAGTGGCATCTCTTCTACCGGCGCTCCCCACGTCGCCCCGCTGTTATTGACGAGGACGTCTATCGCTCCGAAAGCATCTTCCGCCCTGGCCACCACGTCCTTCACCTCTTCAGGGTTGGTGACATCGCAAGGGAGAGCCAAGGCCTCACCACCGCGATCCTCTATCTTCGCCTTTACTTCCTCAAGCGCCTCCAATTTGCGGGAGCAGAGGACGACGCTCGCCCCAGCATCGGAGAGGGCCTCGGCCATGTACTGCCCTAGGCCCTGACCCCCACCGGTGACCAGCGCTGTTTCGCCGTCGAGGCGGAACAGATCAAGAGTGTTCATCAGGTGTCCTTTCCCTCATCTCGTCTGGCGGCTTGTGTCCATGGCCCACCATATACCTTATCTTCTGTAGTAGAAGCCGAGCGTCGTATATCATGTCCTGCCAACATGATACCTTTAATTATTAAAAACCCAGGGCTGGAGGAGCTCTGCAGCTTACGTTGTCGGGTGGGGACTAAGGACACCATCACGGCGAGTCCGATATCACCGCCCCCCGTTCACTCTCGGGAACGATCCGGAACGTCTATAGCGAGGACCCGGTTAGGACCCGGTTTACTGATGGGCGGCACCGCTTCTAGTTTCTACGATAGCGTCGGTGTACCTAATCGGGGCCTTCAGCAACACCGTCTCGCCCGAGACGGTGTTGGAAATCGCCTCGACAGGACTTCTTCTGGCACTGCCCTGCGCGATGGCCCCTCGGCCTCAAGGCCACTGCGGCGGCGAACCCTAGATACTGGTGGTCCTGATCTTATTGGCCGCGTAGGTATCGGGGTGCTCTTGGAGGGTGTGAAGGTCGGAGACACAATGGTGCTCCCTGATGGTGTAGGGCTCGACCTGAGGATGAAGGGTAGTCTCGATGACCCTTGTAGTAATGCTGGGCACTCAAGCTCATAGTCTCGATGTGCTTCATCCCGCTGGACTTCGGCGAGCTCTTGAGTTTGCCACCTTTGAATCGTGGGCTGCGCGTTCAGTCTGCTGCCCAAGGTGTGTCTACGAGAGACTCTCCGAGAAGACGATTTGAATCGTGTTTTCGTCAGCTTGGCGCTGGTCGTACTGCGAGCTTTAGGCAACGCTACGAGTGCTCTCTAAAGTCTGTTTGTAACCTACAAGATTATCAAGCAAACTCATAATAAGCTAATCAGGGCTAGGTATATTTAGCTTCGCATTTGTGAGGGAGACTCATGTTCACCGACCGACGTTTTACCGTACTGGCATTTGTCTTCCTGGTAATCTTCTAGGGATCTTCGTTTCCGGCCATTAAGATCGCCCTGGGCTACATACCATCGATCCTGTTTTCCAGTCTTCGCACGCTGCTCTGCGGGTTCACCATAACGGCTGTGGCAGTAATGTTGGGCGAGAAGATGAACGTGGGGCGCAACTGGCCCGCGCTCGTGTTGCTGGCCCTCTTCAACGTGGTGCTTATGAGCCGTCAGACCCTTGCAATACTCTACTTGCCAGCCGGATTGGCGGCGGTCCTAATCTACCTTCAACCTAGACTAGTCAGCTTTCTGGCGTGGCTCATGCTTGAGGAAGTACTTTCACCGGCGAAACTAGTCGGGTTGTTCTTGGGTTTCTCTGGAATAGTTGCGGTAAGCGTCGGAAGCCTCCTTGGGACGATGCCACCCCTAGGGGTGGCATTCGGAATGGCTACGGCTCTTTTCTGGGCGGTTGGGACCGTATACTTTAAGAAGGTTCAGGAGAGAGTTTCGACGCTGTGGTCGGTTGCAGAACCGTTTCTTATCGGGGGCGTCTTTCTGGCGGCTCTCGGGCTCGTCCTTGAGCTATGGTCGAGATCTCGTGGACGGGAACCTTTATTGCGAGTCGGCTGTATGTGTCTCTGGGCGGTACCGCTCTCGCTTGGGTACTCTGGTTGGGGCTCGTGCGGGCTGGCGAGGCGAGCCGGGTTGCAGCTTACGCTTTCTTTGTCCCACTTATAGCGGGGCTGATGGGTGCGCTGTTCCTGGGTGAGAACCTAAACTTCTCTCTTCTCGTGGACGCTGCCCTGGTTATCTCAGGCATCTACCTTGTCAACCGCTAGCTGCACCCGGAAATTACGTTGACGACCCGCGCGGGCATAGCAAGTAATGTCTAATTGTTCACCTGATAATCAACCTGACAACTGTTCAGTGGCGGCGGTGACGGTGGTCAACGACCATGCTAGAGTGCAGTATAGGTGGGACTCGCGTCGGGCAAGGACGCGGCGAAGAAAAGGAGGAGAAGCTATTGCAGCCGTTGATAGCCGACGTTACCCAATCCTTACGAACCGACTATTACCTACTAGATGATCTGCTCACAGACGAGGAGCGTGAGCTTCGGGACAGAGTTCGCGCCTTCGCCAACCAGGAAGTCATCCCTATCATAAATGAGTACTGGAACAAGGAGGAGTTCCCGTTCGAATTGATCCCCAAGCTAGCCGAACTCGGCATTGCGGGCACGACTATAAAAGGCTACAGCTGCCCGGGTATGAGCCAGGTGGCAGCGGGGCTTGTGGCTGCGGAGATGGCCCGTGGGGATGGCAGCCTCAACACTTTCTTCGGGGTCCACTCAGGGCTGGCGATGGGCTCTATCGCCATCTGCGGCTCGGAGGAGCAGAAGGAGAAGTGGCTTCCTTCGATGGCGAGGATGGAGAAGATCGGCGCCTTCGGCCTCACCGAGGCCAAGCACGGCTCCGACGTAGTAAGGCTCGAGACTAGGGCGCGCCGCCAGGGAGACGAGTACGTTATAGACGGAGAGAAACGTTGGATCGGCAACGCCTCCTTCGCCGATGTTACCGTCGTCTGGGCCCGCGACGACGAAGACAACATCACCGGCTTCCTCATCGAGAAGGACATGGAAGGCTTCTCCACGAAGATTATGACTGGAAAGATGGGCAAGCGCGCCGTGTGGCAGGCGGACGTCAAGCTTGAGGGTGTCCGTGTTCCGCTAGAGAACCGTCTCGCTAACGCCTACACCTTCAAGGACACTAGCAAGGTCCTCGTTGCTACGCGCGCCATGGTGGCATGGGAGTGCATAGGGCACGCGATCGCCTCTTACGAGGCTGCCCTGACCTACGCCAAAGAAAGGGAGCAGTTCGGCAAGCCGGTGGCGGGCTTCCAGCTCATCCAGAACAAGCTGGCGAATATGCTCGCCGAGATCACCAATATGCAGCTTTTGTGCTTCAGGCTCGCCCAGCTGCAAGAAGAAGCCAAGATGACCGGTGGGATGGCATCGTTGGCGAAGATGAACAATGCCCGTAAGGCCAAGCAGGTGTGCGCCGACGCACGTGACATCATGGGCGGTAACGGCGTCTTGCTTGAGTACTATGTAGCGAGGCACCTCTCCGATATGGAGATTGTTTACACCTACGAGGGCACCGATACTATCCAGTCTCTTATCGTCGGGCGCGAGATTACCGGCATAGGAGCCTTCGTCTAGGCTTCAACCTTCTCCGCGACGTGCGGGCGTCGAACCTAGATGCGCGGCAGTATTACCGTCTTCGGCGTGAGTCTCACCGCCCAAAGCTGCTGACTCTTTCCTCGATGAAGGGGCTCGCCGACGAGGCGTAGCCCGCCCTACTGATGGGATCATAAAAGTAGGTCACGTTGTTGAGACCAACCGCGACTCTGTTCTGACCCTTCCGCGAGGTAAGCGCCGATTGTGTATGTTTCGATCAGCACGGTAAACATGCCGACGTGCACTAGTTCCCAGGGTTTGCTGGTAAGTGTGGTTCTCGAACTAGGGAACGACCTTCGAGAGCCTCCTACTCAAAGCGCAGGCTGAGGAGCTGCATGAAGATGCTCTCGCCCTCCAGGTTGATAGCTCTTCTCGGCGGCTTCGTTACGATCGGTTCTCAATTCTGAAGGTTCTCGAAGATGCCTGCCGCTCCCATACCACCACCGATACACATCGTCACCATGCCGTACTTGGAATTCCGCCGTCTCATCTCGCTTATAAGCTGGACAGTGAGCTTGGTGCCTGTGGCGCCCATGGGGTGGCCAAGGGCTATGGCGCCGCCGTTTACGTTCATCTTCTCGAGGTCCAAACCTACCTCGCGGATACAGGCCAGCGTCTGCGCGGCAAACGCCTCGTTGAACTCGATGATGTCTATATCATCGAGCGAGAGGCCGGTAAGCTCTAAGACCTTAGGGATTGCGACGCTCGGTCCCATACCCATGATCTCCGGACGGACACCTCCAACGGCAAAGCCGACGAAGCGGGCGAGTACCTTGAGACCACGCTCTTCGGCCTGCTCGCGCTCCATGACCACCACCGCCGCGGCCCCGTCGCTCGTCTGGGAGGAGTTCCCAGCAGTAACAGAACCGTCCTTTTGGAAGACTGCAGGAAGCTTGGCGAGCTTCTCTAGCGAGGTGTCGCGCGGCCCCTCGTCCCGCGTGAAGGTGGTCTCCATATGCTGAGGCTCGCCGTTATCATCCACCCAGTCAAGCTTCACGTCGAGCGGCACGATCTCCTCGTCGAATAGGCCAGAGCTTACGGCCTCTCCAGCCAAGGTGTGGCTCCTGAGGGCGAACTCATCCTGGTCCTCGCGGGAGATCCCGTACTCTTTAGCGACCTGCTCTGCTGTCAGACCCATACCCATATAGACCTCCGGGTTGGTCTCAACGAGCGTGGAGTTTGGGGAGAAAAGTGGCATCTCTAAAGTTGAGGACATGTGCTCAACGCCACCCGAGATTATCGTGGTCGCATTACCGGCCATGATCCTCTCGGCCGCGTTCGTGATTGTCTGCAATCCGGAGGAACAGAAGCGGTTCACAGTCTGTGCCGGAACGGCCTCAGGCAGACCAGCCCTGATCGACGATTGACGGGCAATGTTGTAACCCTGGGGACCTTCGGGCATCGCACATCCAATGATTACGTCCTCGACCTCCGAGGGATCCAAGCCCTCCGCGCGGTTGAGCACCTCGTTTATGCAAGCGGCGGTCATGTCAGCCGGATGCGTGCCCCTTAGAGTACCTCTGGGAGCGCGACCTACCGCGGTCCGGGCACCTGAGACTATGACGGCTTCTTTCATCGCATGGTCTCCTTTGTCTAGTTGCGTAAAGGCTTGCCATTCTCGAGCATCGCGGCGATGCGTTCCTTAGTCTTTTCGTTCTTGAGAAGCTCCAGGAACGCTTCTTTTTCTAACCTAAGTATATATTCCTCGCTTACCCACTGGGGTATCGAGAGATCTCCTCCAGTAAGAACATGGGCGAGGTGGCTGGCTATAACACCATCGTACTCTGTGGCGAAGCGGCCCCACTGCATTGTCTTGACGTCAACCTCCAGAGCCGCCCGGGTAATATCACCAGAAGCGTAGATGGTCTTTTCTCGGACGGGCGGAGCATAACCATCAGCGAGCTCTAGTACCTCGCGCTTGCCGGCGTCGATCAGGTGATCTACGTTCATCATTACCCGGTCTTCTTCTTTAAGGAAGCCCATCTCCCGAGCGTTCAGGGCGCTGCCCGAGACCTTCGCCTGCGCTATGGTCTCGAAGACCTCCTGGACGTAGGGCAGCGGCGGGGCGCTCGTGTGCATGGCCGGGGAGATGATCCTTCGGACCATCTCCTTTGTGCCACCGCCAGCGGGGATGAGACCCACGCCGGTCTCGACCAGTCCCATATAGGTCTCTCCCGCCGCGACGATCCGGTCGGAGTGCATACAGATCTCGGCGCCTCCCCCTACGGTCTGCCCATGTGGAGCCGCGACCACCGGCTTAGAGGCGAACCGGAAGCCCATAAGTAACCTCTGGAAGGTGTCCACGCTCTCCTCGAACTCATCCGGCGTTTCCTGATGCGCCCCTTCTGCGATCTCGTTGAGGTCCGCACCAACGCAGAAATTTGTGCCCTCGTTGCCGATCACAAGCCCGTCCCACTTATCCTCTTCCTCTAGCCGCCGCAAAGCCTCACTACCCATCTCTACCACGGCTTCGTCTATGGAGTTGCCCCTAGAGTGGATCTCAAGGCACAGAACCCCATCGTCTAGGTCCAGAAGGCTCGCCGAGTCGTTTCGGTCGATCTCGCCGCCCTCAAGCCGAACCTTCTTGAGCGAGAGCTCCATAGGGTCTTCGCGCACCGGTACGTAGTCACCGTCTATCGGGCTGAACTGTAGCTCACGGGTTCCTTCCATCTTGTAGAAGCTCTCCTCACCACCGTCAAGCATCTCCTTGACCCAGTCGGCAACCTCGATGTCGAGGGACTTCATGTGATCGACGGTGTTCCTTACACCGAGGAGATCCCACATCCTAAAGGGTCCAGCCTCATGACCGTAGCCCCACTCCATCGCGTGGTCCACATCCTCTAAGGTGTCGGAGATCTCCGGCACCCGCCGTGAGGCATAGGCGAGGTCAGGCAGTATAGTGTCCCGCAAGAACCGGGCGTACCGGTCCTCTTCGGCCTTGGACATAATGAAGCGAAGCCGCGCCCCCAAGTCGCCCTGCTCCTGTGCTTCCTCGGCGAGCGGTATGTCGGGGTTCTCAGGAGGCTCGTGCTCGAGGGTCTCCAGGTTCAGGACATCAAAGACCTTCTCGCCATTCCGCTCTTCGCGCTTGTAGAAGCCGCTGCCGGACTTCGCGCCTAACAGGTTTTGCTCCTCCAGCTCTTTGAGCTTTGCGGGTGGACGTAACTGCTCCCTCGACTCATCGTCTGTGACCGCCTCGTAGAGGTTCTCCGCGACCCCGATCGAGATATCGAGGCCGACCTGATCTTGCAAGCGGAAGGTAGCCGTCTTGGGACGTCCGATCATAGGACCCGTTATGGCATCTAACTCCTCGACGCCATAACCTTCGTCGAAGGCGTAGCGCATAGAGTTGATCATGGAGAAGCTCCCGAGACGATTGCCAATAAAGTTCGGGGTGTCCTTTGCCAGCACGATGCCCTTGCCCAGGACCCGTTCTCCGAAGACCTGCATCTCTTCGACGAGCTCGGGATCGGTATCTTCGGTCGGGATTATCTCCAAGAGCTTCAGGTAGCGCGGCGGGTTGAAGAAGTGGGTTCCCAAGAAACGTTTCTTAAACTCCTCGGATCGGTACTCGGCGATCTGGTGTAGCGGGATGCCGGAGGTGTTGGATGAGATAATCGCATCGTGCTTCGCCAGTTCCTCTACCCGAGCCATCAGCTCTTGCTTGGGCTCGAGCTTCTCGATTATGGCTTCGAGGACCCAGTCCGCGCCCGCAATACGTGTGAGATCGTCCTCGAAGTTTCCGATGCGCATCCTCTCGAGGACGCGCTTGCTCATGAGAGCTGGGGGCCTCGCATTCGTCATTTGCTCGAAGCCTTCGCGTACGATCCTGTTCCTGAACTCAGGCGATTCGAGCGTGAGCCCCTTTTTCTCCTCTTCCTCGGTCAGCTCTCCAGGCGTTATGTCTAAGAGCTCCACTTCCAGGCCAGCGTTAGCAGCGTGGGCGGCGATAGCAGCGCCCATCGTTCCTGCGCCGAGGACTGCAACCCGCTTTATCCGATGCGTCATTCGTACCTCCGTAGTCTATTGCCTTCCCCGACTAAGGATCACTCTATTAACGTACCCCAAACCAGGGTCCAGCGCTCTTGGCCCTTGAGTTCAATCATTCGAGCAGTTGGCGGTCGGGATCCAAGGAGACATCTAGGCTCCCGACCGCGAAGGACAAATTAGCTAGCTCTGTGCGAACTGGTAGCCCTCGAATTGCTCGCGCAGCGCTAGCTTCCTGAATTTACCGGTTGCGGTCTTTGGGATCTCTTCGATGAACTCGTAGGCATCGGGGAGCCAGAACTTTGCGAAGTCACCCTGCAGGTGCTTCTGCAGATCCTCGGTGGTGGCCTCCTGCCCCTCCTTGAGGACTACGACTGCCAAAGGTCGTTCATCCCACTTCTCGTGGGGTATGGCGATCACAGCGGCCTCGGCGACGGCCTCGTGAGCCATCAGGGCGTTCTCCAGCTGGACCGAAGAAATCCACTCTCCACCCGATTTTACGAGGTCCTTATCACGATCCTGGATGTTGATGAAACCGTGCTCATCTATGCTAACGATATCGCCGGTCTTGAACCAACCATCCTCGGTAAAGTCCTCTGCGCCTTCTTCAGTATTGAAGTAGCTGCTGGCGACCCACGGACCCCGCACCTCGAGCTCACCCATAGTCTCATCGTCCCAGGGCACGAACTCATCGGTATCCTCATCGCGGGCCCTTATCTCGATGAACGGTACAGGATAGCCTTGCTTGGCCCTATAGTCGAGCTGCTCATCCTCGGGGAGCTCCAAAAGTTCCGAGGTGAGAGTAGAGACCGTGCCTATAGGGCTCATCTCCGTCATGCCCCACGCATGGATAACATCGATACCGTGACGCTCTTTGTAAGCTTGAATGAGCCCTTTGGGTGCTGCCGAACCACCAATGATCATCGAACGCAACGCCGAGAGATCATGGTTTTCAGGCTCCTCGTCCAAAGCCTCCAACACCGGGATGTAAACCGTGGGCACCCCCGCGGTGAGCGTAACCTTCTCCTGCTCGAGGTTCTCGATAACGCTGTACGCGTCTAGGTGCGCACCCGGCATCATCTGTTTGGCTCCCACCAGCGTCGAGGCGAAGGGCAGACCCCAGGCGTTGACGTGGTACATTGGGACCACCGGCAAGACACAGTCTGTTTCCCTGAGTGCCAACGTGTTCCCCAACGCCACCATCATCGAGTGTAAGGCTATCGCCCGGTGCGAGTAGAGCGACCCCTTCGGCCTCCCCGTAGTACCCGAGGTGTAACACAGCGCGGCCGCCTGCTTTTCGGGAAACTCCGGGTATGCGAACTCTTCCTCGTCGGCGTCGGCAAGCAGCTCTTCGTAAGAGGTCATGCCGTTCGGCACGGGATCTTCGCTGTGGTCGAATATGACCACATGCTTCACGTTCGTCTCCTCCCAGAACGACTCCAGGACTTCCATGAGGGTCCCATCCACCAGAAGGACCTTATCCTCGGCGTGGTTCACGATGTAGGATAAGTCGTCCTCGTGTAGCCGCGGGTTGATGGTGTGCAGTACTCCTCCCGAAACTGGAACGCCGAAGTAGGCCTCGAGGTGCTGGTAGTTATTAGGGGCGAGGGTGCCGACCCGCTCGCCGCTCTCCACCCCGAGTCTCTTTAGGGCAACGGCGAGCTTCTTGGCGCGAGAGACGAAGTCGGCGTAGGTGTAGCGGTGAAAGCTCTTGTCGGGCTTGCGGGTGACGATCTCCCTGTACCCGTACAGCGTCTCGGCGCGCCGGAGCATGGTGGGCAGGGTCAGCTGGTAGTCTTGGATGAGGCCTTCTAGCATCGCGTCTCCTTCCTTTCAACTTTAGAGGCAGCGTACAGCACGCGCTATCGGCAGGACGCGTGCTGTCTCCGAAACCACTGCTTGCCCGTTAAGTGGCATATAACTTCGCGCAAAGGTTCCCTTCCCCAAAGGCTTTGTGACCGATGTTAACAAGCTAAACAGAAGGGGGTCAAGGTGGACCCATGAGCTGCTCCCGGTGAGAGTCGAAGACGAATTGGTGGTCCAATTAAGCTCCCGATTGTTTAGATAGGTCTACAGTGAGGGTTGGCTGAGGCGGTTGGGTTCTTGATGTCAGCTCCACTATGACTTGGCGCGTGGCCGCTTTGTTCTCTGAAGGGCCAGAAACTATCCCCAGCAGTAACAAAACCAGAGGATTGTGACCAAGTCCAAAGCGCCGATTACCAGTGCGATAGTTCCTCCACACATGCTTACTCAAACCTCTTAGCCTCTGTACCCTCACCAAAGAAACAGCCACTCCTGCCAATCTTCCTGGGGAGCCCAATCTACCGTAGATGACCAATCTTCCGCAGGCGGTGGTTAGTTCGGGAGTACTTCGTGCGTAGGAAGTGGAGCAGGAGGATACGTAGGAGCAGGGGAAGGAGGAGAAGCAGCAGGGGAAAGAGGAGGAACAGGAGGAGGCTGCAGGTCCTTTTGGGCTGCTTCCTGCTTGGGAGGAGAAGATTGATCCTTCGGAGGCTCTTGCTCAGTAGGAGTTTGATCTTGTGGAGCCTCCTCTTGAGGAGGAAGCTGATCTTCCGGTGCTTCTACATTTCCCGAAGGGAACGCTAGCCACAGTAATAGTCCGATTAGCCCGAGCATGACCAGGAGATCGATCCCCAACCTCAAAAATCGGCCGCGCATGCTCCGTTTCCGAAACATGTACCGTCGCCGCCCTATTTTCCACACGTTCTCTCCCCCACTCTATCGCGCACCTTCACCCTGTATTGTATCGGCCGAAGAAAAGGATCGTAGACCAGAGAGAAAACTACTCGTCTCTTTCTTCTAGCCCGTTCGTACCGTCCCCCGTGTAGAGCCGAAAGAAGGTGTCCATGGTCTGCCGGTACTGCTCCAGGGGACTGGCTCAGAAGCTATGGTGCCTCCCCAGCTTGGATGATCGAATATACCCTTCGAGCCGGTCCCCCCTCAGAGGTCTCCCACTTAGAAACGCATAAGCCTTACTTTTCCATCTGCCTCAAGGTCCTGTACAACGTGCCAGGGTTCATCGCCTCAAAGCCGAATGCCGCTGCACGCTCCATGAGCTCGTAGCCGTAAGAGTTCCACTCCCACAATGTCGGCAGGATCGGTAGCACCAACTAGTTCTTCGGATGGGCTTCGTCCTCTCGGAGCTTAGATAGCCGGGGTCAGGCCTCCCATTCTCCTTCTTCGCAACCTTCTTCCGTTTCTACGTGGAAGCTGATGAGAGTCCAAAGAGCAGTACATCTCCCGGTCCTTCGTCTTCTGGGTTCCCGCAACACGATCCCCAAAGCCCCGACGCGAAGTGGCTAGACGTTTTCACAGTTAGGGTGAGGAGATCTGGTATACGAGCATTGTGTTGGCCTTGATAAGATCAATCCTCCTCTGCCAACTGGCAAATGCGAAGACTACTCTCCAAGTCGGTTGTGGCACCGTCGCTATACGGAGCTACCTATGATCCTAGTGAACATCTTCGATGATCTCGGTTCTGCTTTCGACGGACTCGTCGGGGTAGACGCTCACTCCGGGCGAGATGGTAGCCTCTTCTCCCACGCTAGCCCCATCCCCGAGAGCGCTCCCCTCAAGCAAGCGGGCCCTGGCTTCTATGCGACACGAACGTCCGACCAGGGTGGTATTAAGCTCGGCTTCCTCACCAATTGAAGAACCCTCGGCCACGATGCTCCTGATTACCGAGGCACTCACCTCCACCGAAACGTTCGATCCCAAAACCGAGTAAGGACCGACGCGAGCGCCGGAGGAGAGCTGAACGTTATCCCCCAGGACTACCGGTGCTTCCAGCTGGCCCTCGTCCACCCGTGCGGGGCGCCCGACGTAGACGCATTCCCGCAACCTTTCTCCCGGCAACCGTATACCCTGAACTTTGCCGTCCAGCACATCCTTCTGGGCACCCATGTACTGCTCGATGTTGCCGATGTCTTCCCAGTACCCCTCCATCACATACCCGTATATCAAGCGCCCCTCCTCAAGTATCTTGGGGAAGAGATCCTCTGAGAAGTCATACTCCTGCCCCTTCGGGATGTCATCAAG
>JAFAPF010000336.1 GCA_019247245.1 Rubrobacter sp.
CGAGGACCCCCAGGGCTGGGGAGGAGCCATTATCGGTTTGCATGACCCCTTGAATAACCCAGGGCTGGCGTCCGAACTCGGTTACCATCCACCCGCACTCGATCGCGATGAACCCTAGGAAACCCGAAAGCGTGGTCGCCCATAATAGCCACCTTCCCGTAGGGGTACCACGACTTCGCCAGAAAGCGATCCAAAACCACCCTATGAGTGCGGCGAGGAAGAACCCGATCCCGACCATCAGGTCGAAGAAAAGGTGAACCCTGCGTGGGTCGGGTCTCTGGTCTCCTGGGAAGCTGTCGAGGCCCTGAACGGTCGCGTTGGGATCGTCAAAAGCCAAAAACGAGAGGAATTGGGGGATCTCGATGGCGTAGCGAACCTCTCTCTCCTCTAAGTCCGGCCAGCCGCCGATCGTGAGCGGCGCTCCTTTCTCGGTCTCGAACTGCCCCTCCATCGACGCCAGCTTGGCGGGCTCATACTTAGCCACGAACTTGGCGGTGGCGTCGCCGCTGACGACCATGATCGGGGCGAAGAGGGTGGCGACTGCCATCGACATCAGGAACCCTTTCTTGTGGTACTCGTCACGCTGCCCTCTGAGCAGGGCGAAGGCGTAGACGGCGGCGAAGGCGAAGGTGACCGCTTCGAAGGCAGCAATGGTCATGTGGCTTACCTCTGCGAACCACGCGGGTGCGAACATCGCCCGCAAGACGTTGACGTCGATCACCTCCCCTGCTTCGTTTACGGTGTACCCGACCGGCGTGTTCATCCAAGCGTTAACCAAGACCACGGCGACCAGCGAGGCGACCGCGCCAAGGGCTATGGGAACAGCGGTGAACCAGTGGACCCAAGGCCGGAGAACGTCCCTACCGAAGAGATAGATGCCAAGAAAGATCGCCTCCAGGAAGAAGAAGAAGGCTTCGATGGAAAAAGGAACGCCGATCATGTGACCGGCGAAGTCCATAAACCTCGGCCATAGCAGCCCGAGTTCGAAAGTAAGGGCTGTCCCGGAAACAGCCCCGATGGCGTAGGTGATGGCGAAGGCTGTGGTCCACTTCCTATTCAGTGCGAGATAGACTGGGTTCTTCCTCCGGATCCACAACCACTGCGAGATAAGGAGGAAGAACGGCATGACGATGCCGAGGGCCGCGAAGATAATGTGAAACCCGAGCGATATGCCGAAACCGGCTCGTGCGGCTACGACGCTGTCTAACATCTGACTCCTTCCTCAGCCCGAGAGTAAAATACTCTGGTATCTTCTACCTGATCTTACGCGTTTCTACTCCTACGCACTAGTGAGGACAGTGTATGTAATCGTTGCCGCTAGAGCCTGGGTGGGGAAGATAAAATCTCTCGAAGGATATTTCAAAGCTCTCATTTTCAGCTAAAATGATAGATGAGAGCGATCCACAGGGGATCGCGAGAAAAAGAGGGGGGATAAAGTTGAGGAATAAGCTGGTGCTACTGCTGGCTGCCATGCTGGCGATGATGTTGATCGTAGCGGCTCACGCTACGGCGCAGGTCGTCAACACTGGCAACGTTGTCAATCAGCAAGGCGGGGACCAATACAACTCCGAGTCCGGCGACGTAGAGGTTGCTGGCAGCCAGATAGGATCGAATTAGGGGATTGGGTTTCCCAGTAACCGAGTTTGCTCAAAGGCCGGAGCTTTTTAGACTCCGGCCTTTTTGTGCCCTTTGGGTGCCCAAGCATTCGAGAAGTTACAGTTTTGCAAGTAGATCGAGCGATACCCTTGTTCTGTCAAATGCCATTATTAGTTCATTTTAGCGTGTTGGGAAACGAGAGAGGAGGGAAGTGTGGTGTCTCAAACCCTATCTGAGGAGGTCTGGTTGCCATCTTAGGGGCTATGCTATTCGTAATCGTTGACCTCCCAGACATACTCCTTTCGGATACTAATAATGAACTATTAAGCAAGTTTGCTGCACTACTCGACGCGGAGCTGCTCCTGATGGGACTGTATACGAGACAGTCGAGGGACGATGGTATCTCGGTATGTTCAGCTTTTATCGGCTCGGTGTTCTGAGGAGTTACTGGAACGAGGTGTCTCTAGACATCTTCTATGACGTTGTTTACGGGGGGTACGTGTGAGTTTTTCTGAGAGCCTTATACATCTACCGCAACCTGCACAGCGCGGTGCGTCCCCAGCTCGCAAGGTCTCTACGCTCAGATCGATACTTGTCGATCAAAAGCCTGCGAGCCAGAGTATCCTCTTCAGGATTCTCGGCCACTCGCCCGGATCCTCCGAAAGAAACCTGGCTAATCCGTACCCTTGCCTGCGGTCGACGGCGTATATTCCTCACCCAGTCGGAGCTGTCCCTCCCGCCGGAAAGCATATAAGGGGTTCGCCCATTAAACGCGAACCAGATCTCTATGGCATGTGGTTTTCCGGTCGCCCTTCCGGTGGTCGTCAGATAGCAGAAGTCTTCTCGGGCGAGGTCTCCTAAGTAAACAGGCGCTACTGGCTCGTCATTCATGTAAACTCTATTCCTTCAAAGAAGCTTCTTCTCACGGCCTCCTCGATCCCGAGCCTGCACCGGGCGGGCAAGCCTGCGGGAGAACACTTCTACGGGTTAACGGAGTGTAACGGCTCCTTGCCGGAGAGGACAGCCTGCAAGTTCTCCGCGGCTAAGGTAGCCATTTTGTCTCGGGTCTCAATGGAGGCGCTACCGATGTGCGGGGTGAGGACCACGTTCTCGAGCTTGAGCAGTTTCGGATGCACCTCGGGCTCCTCCTCGTAAACGTCGAGCCCGGCGGCGAAGATGCGCCTGCTTTCGAGCGCGTCGGCGAGCGCTGCCTCGTCTACCACGGGTCCGCGCGAGGTGTTGACGAGGACGGCCTCGGACTTCATCTTCTCGAACTCCTCGGCGCCGATGAGATGCCGGGTCTCGTCGGTGAGCGGGGTGTGGATCGAGAGGAAGTCGCTCTCCTGTAGCAGCTCGTTCAGTTCCAGGTATCGGGCCCCGAATTCCCTTTCGGCTTCTTCTTTACGGGAGTGTCCCGTGTAGAGGATCTCCATGCCGAAGCCTTTCGCGCGCCGGACAACGGCCTCCCCAATCCCACCAAGGCCGATGATCCCGAGCTTCTTGCCCCACACGTCGGGACCGAGGAGCATCTTGGGGCCCCAAGCCTTCCACTCGCCGGCTCGCACAATCCTCTCTCCCTCCCCGAGTCTCCGCGCAGCCGCGAGAAGCAGCATAAAGGCAGCGTCGGCGGTGGTCTCGTTCAGGACTTCGGGGGTGTTGGTAACGACGACGCCGCGCTCTTTGGCGGCGCCGAGGTCCACGTTGTCGTATCCCACAGCCATGTTAGCGACAACCTTGAGGCTCCTCCCGGCGGCGTCCATGAACTCGGCATCGATCTTCTCGGTAAGGGTACAGAGAACGCCGTCCGCGCCGTGGGCGGCTTCTAGGAGCTCGGCGCGTCCGGGAGGTTGCTCGGAGAGAACGGTCACGTCGAAGCTCTCAAGGAGGCGTAGCCCAGCCTCGGGGATCTCACGTGTAACGAGGACGTTCACCTTTTCAGTTTCCTATCCTACGAGGCTCACTTTGAAACCCATCTCCAATATGATCACCACATTTTTGTTTGTCTTCTCAAGTGCTCTACTTTAGGAGCTGCCTGAGGACGGTCTGCAGGATGCCACCGTTTTTGAGGTACTCAACCTCCACAGGTGAGTCTACTCGTGCTTTGACCCCAAACTCCTTCTCGCCTTCCTCACCCTTAGCCTTGACCCTCGCTTCCACGCCGGGCGTAAGGCCCGCCAGGTTTTCGATATCGTAGGTCTCCTCGCCAGTGAGGCCTATAGAACCCGCGCTCTCGCCGGGCATGAACTGCAGGGGTAGTACGCCCATCCCGATGAGGTTAGAGCGGTGGATGCGCTCGAAACTCTCGGCGATGACGGCCTTGACGCCCAGCAGAAATGTGCCCTTCGCCGCCCAGTCGCGCGAGGAGCCGGTCCCGTACTCCTTACCTGCGAGTACCAGGAGCGGCACGCCCTCCTCTTGGTAACGCATCGAGGCTTCGTAAACGGTGGTCTCTTCCCCATCAGGAAAGTGGACCGTACCCCCACCCTCGGTGCCAGGCCTGAGCTGGTTCCTGAGACGTATGTTAGCGAAAGTGCCACGTACCATGACCTCGTGATTGCCGCGCCTGGAACCGTAAGAGTTGAAGTTCCTCGGATCGACGCCCTTGGAGATCAGGTACTGTCCCGCTGGGCTCTTCGAGGGGATGGCGCCCGCCGGCGAGATGTGATCGGTCGTCACCGAGTCGCCGGCTTTGACCAGGACGCGGGCGCCCCTGATGTCCTCGAGTGCCTCCGGTTCTGGGGAGAGCTCCTTGAAGAACGAGGGCTGCTGGATGTAAGTAGAGTCGGGGTCCCACTCGTAGAGGTCGCCCGAAGGGATTTCCACAGCGTTCCACTGCTCGTTGCCGGTGTAGACGTTGGCATACTGTTTCTTATAGAGGTTCGGGTCGAGGGCCGACTCGAGCTCGCGTGTCACCTCCCTCTGGGAGGGCCAGATGTCCCTGAGATAGATGGGCCTCCCATTTTCGTCCCGCCCAAGCGGATCGCTGGTAAGGTCTATGTCTACCGTGCCTGCAAGGGCGTAGGCGACGACGAGCGGCGGTGAAGCCAGGTAGTTGGCGCGGACGTCTGGGTTTATGCGCCCCTCGAAGTTGCGGTTGCCCGATAGGACGGCAGCTACGACGAGATCGTTCTCCTCGATGGCTTCGGAGATCTCCTCCGGCAAAGGCCCCGAGTTGCCGATGCACGTCGTGCATCCGTATCCCACGAGGTTGAACTTGAGCTTCTCCAGGTACGGCAAAAGCCCTGAGGCCTGCAGGTACTCCGTAACTACCTTAGAGCCCGGCGCCAGACTCGTTTTTACGTGCGGCCCGACTGAAAGGCCCTTCTCGACTGCCTTCTTTGCCAAAAGACCGGCCCCTATCATCGCCGAAGGGTTGGAGGTGTTCGTACAGCTGGTGATAGCAGCGATCACAGCCGAGCCGTGTTTGAGGATGGCCTCCTGTCCATCGAGGTCAACCTTGACGCCTTCACCCATGTCTCCCGGCGCAATCTCTGGGGCATCGGGTTGGGAGGCGCCCCCTGCCGTAGGGTCCGGTTCGCCCTCATCGGTTACGCCCGCGGCCTCTGCCGGTGTGTCACTAGCCGGGAAGGACTCGACGTCGTGCGAGGTGTAGCTATTGCCAGAGACGGCGCCGCCCATCTTGCCGCCAGCCTCGCTATGGGAGCCGCTGGCTCTGCCGTTCTCGGAGCCGAACATCTCAACCAGGGCCTGCCGAAAAGCGGGTTGCATATCGTTCAGAGCTACCCGGTCTTGGGGCCGGCGTGGACCCGCGAGGCTAGGGTAGACGGTCTCCATATCGAGCTCCAGTACCTCGGAGAAACGGGGGTTCGGCGTCTCGTCCGTGCGGTAGAGCCCCTGCTCTCTGGTGTAGCGCTCGACCAGGTCGGCGTGCTCCTTGCTGCGGCCGGTCCCGAGGAGGTAGTTAACGGTTTCGGAGTCTACCGGGAAGAAGCTGCAGGTCGCCCCGTATTCGGGGGCCATGTTGGCGATGGTTGCCCGATCCGGGAGGGAGAGCTTGGAGAGGCCTTCGCCGTAGAACTCGACGAACTTGCCGACAACGCCGTGGGCGCGGAGCATCTGTGTGACGGTGAGGACGAGGTCGGTGGCGGTGACACCTTCGGGCAGAGCGCCGGTCAGCTTGAACCCAACGACCTCGGGGACGAGCATATAGTAGGGTTGCCCGAGCATCACAGCTTCGGCCTCGATACCTCCTACGCCCCAGCCGAGGACGCCCAGACCATTGATCATAGTGGTGTGACTGTCGGTGCCCACCAGCGTATCCGGTATGGCCACTCCATCCTTGACCTCTACCACCCTGGCGAGGTACTCGAGGTTCACCTGGTGAACGATACCGGTCGCTGGAGGGACCACCGTGAAGTTGTCGAAGGCTTGCTGACCCCACTTAAGGAACTCGTAGCGCTCTCTGTTACGCTCGAACTCGCGTTCGGCGTTGAACTGTAGGGCGGCTGGCGTGCCGAAGACATCCACTTGCACGGAGTGGTCGATTACGAGGTCGGAGGGGACGAGCGGGTTGATCCTCTTGGGGTCTCCCCCAATAGCCTCCATAGCGCTCCGCATCGCTGCGAGGTCTACGACCGCCGGTACTCCCGTAAAGTCCTGCATAATGACCCTCGCGGACAGATACGCCAGCTCTTCCCCGACCGACTCTGGCCAGCTCGCGAACGCCTCGACATCGTCTTCCTTCACGAACTTGCCGCCACAGTTTCTCAGCAGCGACTCCAGCAGCACCCGCACGGAGAACGGTAGGGAGAAAACATCGCCCTCAACCTTCTCATCTAGCATCTTAAGGCTATAGATCTCTACCTCACCGGAGTTGAGCATGAGGTTCATGCGTGCGCCAAAAGGGTCATTATTCCGCATACTCGCAACCTCTCTGTGCCTGTAACAAACAAGTGAGTAATCATTTTTAGTATAGCAGTTGCTTGTAGTGGTCAGTGGTCGGCACAGGCCGGTGTTTCGAGGCTCGAGGGACGTAAAACGCTACGGTCGACGAGTAGTAGCAGGAAGGCTGCGCG
>JAFAPF010000090.1 GCA_019247245.1 Rubrobacter sp.
AGAAACGCATAAGCCTTCCTTTTCCATCTGCCTCAAGGTCCTGTACAACGTGCCAGGGTTCATCGCCTCAAAGCCGAATGCCGCTGCACGCTCCATGAGCTCGTAGCCGTAAGAGTTCCACTCTCGCAGCGTCAGCAGGATTACCGGGACCAGCCAGTTCCTAGGCCGGACCTCGACCCCACGTTGCCCCTCTTTTCTACCCATAGACTCACCTCTGTTCTGAGCTATTTGCAGTCTACATATAAGTGTGTACGCCCATCAAGGCGTTGCCCCGGAATCCCTCTAATCGAAGGCTTTAGGTACAGGTACCCCGGCCTCAAACCATCACCAAAAGGGCGGCGTGGGGAAAGGAGAAAACCTCGCCGCCTACAAGATGAAACTCTACAAACACACCAAAGGATACGCCGCACCTTACAGGGTTTGTTTCCTTATGGTGTCCCGGGCACGAAATGTCCCAGCCGGGCTGGGAACTTGTTGTATAAGTTCCGGTCGAATAATGGCGCAGATCTGGCATGCAATTTAGATGCTGTAAGCATATAGTTTGATCCGGGTTAGGGACGGCAATAAACTCACCCTCGGAGTCTGAACTTTATCGAAAGGAGGACGGTTTGAACTTGCGAGATGCGGTTGCGGTTGTGACGGGAGGAAGCCGGGGCATCGGTGCTGCCATAGCTGAAGAGCTGGGTCGTGGGGGCGCCAAGGTCGTAGTCAACTACTCCGGCAGCCAGGAGCCGGCCGAGGAGGTGGCTTCCAAGATTAACGAGGTCGGAGGGGGAGGCGAAGCGATAACAGTGCAGGCGGATGTCTCGGACCCCGAGGACGCGCAGCATCTGATCGACGAGACGATAAACCAGTTCGGCCGCATAGACATACTGGTCAACAACGCTGGCATGAATATCGACAAGCCGTTGAACAATATGGAGGTGGAGGACTGGGATCAGGTCATTCAATTGGATTTGAACGGTGCCTTCTACACTACACACGCGGCGTTGCCACACATGACGGAGCAGGAGAGCGGGAAGATCATTAACATAAGCTCCGTTGTGGGGGAATCGGGGAACATGGCCCAAGCCAACTATTCGGCAGCCAAAGCCGGCTTGCACGGCTTCACCAAGACGGCGGCCTTGGAACTCGCCCAGAGTAACATCACCGTCAACGCGGTGGCGCCTGGCTTTATAGAGACGGGGATGGTCGGCGAGATACCGGAAGAGATTCAGGAGAGCATCCTCAAGACGATACCCCTCGGACGCTTCGGCGAGGCCGAAGAGATCGGCAAAGCCGTCCGATACATAGTCGAGCACGGTGACTACATGACTGGGAATATCCTGGATGTAAACGGGGGCATCTACATGAGGTCATAGCGCTCCCGAGCATCGAGACACCGCAGGCCTCCTCCCGAAGCCGGAGAGGAGGCCTCCGTTTTTGCGAGCCACCTCCGACGTACAAAGCTGTGACACAAGTCCTGACATCAGTAAGATCTCTAGTTCGATAGCTATCTACGAGCAGCTTATCTGCGTTGCACATATAGATTCAGTTTGTATATAATTTAGATGCCTAATAGGAATGTGAAGCGGCTTATGCTCCAACGCTAGCCGGTGGCATCTGAGGAGAAAGGTGATGGCATGAGCAGACTTGACGGACGGGTGGCGGTTGTAACCGGTGCCGGAAGGGGCATTGGCGCTGCGGAGGCGATAAAGTTAGCGCAGGAGGGGGCCGACGTTGCGGTCTTGGACCTCACCGCAGAGGCGGGTCAAGACACTGTGGAGGCCATCAAGAAAGCCGGGGCGGAGGCGATGGCAATCGCATGCGACGTATCGAGTGCCAAGCAGGTTGGGATGGCATTCGAGGCGGTTACGAACAGCTTCGGGCGGATCGACATCCTAATCAACAACGCGGGGGTTCTAAGGGACAACCTACTATTCAAGATGAGCGAGGCTGACTGGGATACGGTGATCGACGTGCACCTCAAGGGCAGCTTCCTATGCACAAAGGCAGTACAGCAGTACATGGTCGAGCAGGAATACGGCAAGATCGTGATGACCTCCTCGATCGTTGCCTTAGGAAACAAGGGACAGGTTAATTACTCTGTAGCCAAGGCTGGCCTGCAAGCGATGGCGAGGACGTTAGCTCTGGAGCTCGGGAGATACAACATCAACGTCAATGCGGTCGCACCCGGTTGGATTGAGACCGAGATGACCAAGGAGGCCGCCGAACGCATCGGGATGAGCATGGAGGAGATGAAGGAGAGGTTCGCCAAGAACATCCCCCTAAGGCGCTTCGGGCGCGTGGAGGACATCGCCAACGTCGTCGCCTTCCTCGTCTCCGACGAAGCTTCGTACATAAGCGGTGAAACAATCTATGTCGCCGGTGGACCTGCCAGCTCGGTGATTTAGCAGCAGCTGGCTTTCCGGCGTTAAGGGGTTAGAAGCTGTATGTAATGAAGAGGCGGGGAGAAAACTCTCCCCGCCTCTTTTGTAGGCCATTTCCTCTATTTTCCTCTGGTATCACGGACGATCTATAATTCCTACGGGAAGAGGAAACGCTTTTCGCGGTTTAGGAGGTAGACGTGGAGCGATCTGGCGAAAACGAAGGTCAAAGGCCTCCTATTAGTCAGATCCTCGGGGCGAGCTTTATAGGCACCACCATAGAGTGGTACGACTTCTTCTTGTACGGGACAGCAGCCACCCTGGTCTTCGGTCAGTTGTTCTTCCCAACCGGCAACCAACTCATCAGCACCCTGTCGGCTTTGGGTACCTTCGCGGTAGGCTTCATAATTCGACCCTTAGGGGGCATTATCTTCGGTCACTACGGTGACCGGCTTGGCCGTAAAACGGTACTCGTCCTTACGCTGAGCATGATGGGCGTGGCGACGTTTTTGATCGGCTTGCTGCCCACGTACGATGCGATCGGGGTTCTGGCCCCGATACTGCTGGTGTTGTTGCGCGTGGTTCAGGGTCTCGGCGTCGGCGGAGAGTGGGGCGGCGCAGCGCTGATGGCTGTGGAGTACGCCCCGGAGGATAAGCGGGGCTACTACGGGAGCTGGCCTCAGATGGGTGTTCCGGCGGGGCTTCTCCTTTCGACCGGGGTATTCGGCGTGGTGTCGTTCCTCCCAAACGATCAGTTCTTATCTTGGGGATGGCGCGTTCCTTTCTTACTGAGCATTATTTTGATCGGTGTCGGACTCTTTATCCGGGCGCGACTCCTTGAGACGCCATCGTTCAGCGAGGTTCAGGAGAGCGAGACCGAAGCCCAGATGCCGATAATAGACGTCTTCCGCAACTACCCGAAGAATGTGTTCCTGGCGATCGGGGCACGTGTCGCCAGCGATGGCGCCTTCTACGTTTTCTCTGTATTCATACTCGACTATGCAACTAGGACCTTGGGGTTGCCGAGGCCGACGATACTATTGGGGGTTGCGCTCGCGTCTGCCCTCGAGCTCTTTACCATCCCGGCCTTCGGCGTGATCTCCGACAGCACGGGGCGGCGACCGATCTACCTGGCGGGTACGGTGCTGATGCTGATCCTTGCCTACCCTTACTTCCTGATGATCCAAACCGGTTCGACCATCCTCGTACTGCTTGCCAGCGTGCTTGGGCTTTCGATCGCACACGCCACTATGTATGGCCCCATGTCCGCCTATTTCGCCGAGCTTTTCGGCACGCGAGTCCGGTACAGTGGGGTCTCCCTTGGTTACCAGTTGGCCTCCATCATAGGCGGCGGGCTTGGGCCGCTTATCAGCACCTATCTGGTCGCAGCCGCGAGTGGCAACTTTTGGCCGGTGGTCATATGGATAATCGGGCTATGCATCATAACCCTCGTGTCCGTGCTCGCGGCCGCAGAGACGTTCCAGGGAGGCGAGTTTGCCGCCGAACGGCCGGATGAGCGGCGAACCGTCGCTGAACAAACCTAACAGGGCTCGGTGACACCATGAGCAAGACCAGGCTTGGGGTAGACGTAGGCGGCACCTTCACCGACTTGATGGCGCTCTCGGGGGGCAAGCTGGTCACGGCGAAGGTTCCTTCTACGCCCAAGGACCAGTCCGTGGGCGTTATGAACGCCATACAAGCTTCTGAGGTTGAGCCTG
>JAFAPF010000098.1 GCA_019247245.1 Rubrobacter sp.
GTGAGCGCACGTGGTCACGATCAGCACGAGTATCGCAGAGGTGTGGAAGAGCCCGACCACAACCCGGCGCAGAGACCTGCTGTTACGCGTGGCGACGAAAAGCCCGATCCACAGCAGCGCAAACCCGAGGTTGAAAAATATGTCCGAGCACATCAGGCCGAGAACCCGAGCAAGCCCGTGGTCGCGGGGTTGAGAGAGCACGCTATCGACTTTTAGAGCAAGGTTGTAGACGACGAAAGGTATCAGGAGGCTGAGCAAATAAACCCAGTCCCGGCGGTTCAGAATTGTTCTTAAGAAGCTCAAACCTTTAGCTCGTAATCCTCAACGCGACAGGGAGGAGATTTTATAGGATTTCACGAGAATTTAATAGAACCTGTAGGTTACTCCCCGGTGGGAGCAGTTCGCGCGGTTCGAGGGCTGTTGGTTTCGTGGCGAGCCGCTTGAGGTCCCGCCGTTATTTGCGAAGTTGAGCGCTGCTCGACGCGGCAAGGCGTATCCCCGAAGTAGCGATAACATATGAGCGCAACGCTCGGGTTACACCAGGGCAC
Source organism: Rubrobacter sp. (assembly GCA_019247245.1). Taxonomy (GTDB): domain Bacteria; phylum Actinomycetota; class Rubrobacteria; order Rubrobacterales; family Rubrobacteraceae; genus Rubrobacter_F. Next base: position 549 of record JAFAPF010000098.1, read on the forward strand.
AGAGAGACGCCGCCTATCTATACGCCCTCCACCAGTGCCACAGAAACCAAAGAACCCCCCAGCCATGGCGGGCAGCACGGCGTACTCGATGATCGCGGCGTACTGCTCCACGAGCGGTCATTGGACACCGACGCTCACCTAAGGGTATCGAGCTCACCGCTCGAGTGGCCCAGAGAGGATCAAGCGCCGCAAAGCACCACAGAACATAAACGGGATGCTCTAGAACCAACCGCCAGTTTCAAGCCCGACGTCCAGCGATCAGACGGTACCCAGCCAAGATAACTACCGCTCCCAGAACCGCCACCACCAAGCTCCCAAGATCGAACTGAAAAAACACTTCCCGACCCGTCAGGATCCTGTAGAGGAACCCTCCCACGAAGGCACCCGCGACCCCAAGGAGTATCGTAATGATGCACCCGCCCGGGTCGCGGCCCGGCATAATCAGCTTCGCTATGATCCCCGCAATCAACCCGAAGATAACCCAGGCGATAATTCCCAAAACTTCCTCCTTTGCTGTAGCTGCAGAGGCATCGCGTTTTACGGCGCCTCCGAACTGTACAACGCTATCGCTCAACCGGTCGAGCGCGTCGGACTGCACGAGATCAACAAACGGTTCGATTGCTGCCGCGACGCCTTACCTTCGGTAAGCGCGATACCGAACAGCCTGGGCTCGTAAAGGACTCTCCATCCTCCACAGTGGTATCTGGTAGCCCCATACCAAGCCACGCTACAGGCTGCACAGGATGCTGAAGAGAAAGGCCGACCACGAGCAGCCAGAAGGGCCAGCGCCGATGCTCTTAAGGACCTTGACTAGCCGAATACTTCATCTATAGCCTCCTCTGTGAACTGGATGAGTTCTCCCTTTTGTCCTGAAGTGATTTCTATGTATCCTTCGTCCTCTAAATCCTTGAGGATGCCCTCGGCATGCCGTAAGTGGCTTGGCTCGATTGTCACGTCAGATATTGCACGACCTGATCCTTCGAGACAGGACCTGAGCCGAATCGCGATAGGATGCTTTGTAATTCCGTGGAGTAGCGCATGTTTGCCTCCTATACAGCCTCAGCCAGTAGGGCTCTCTACGATACCTACTCAGCACGCCGAGAGCATGTGTTTCTCAAGGGCTGTCGACCGGCGTCAGCTCGATGTGCACCGTCTTGTTACGCCGTAAGCGATAGAACAATGGAACCAAGAAACCGTGCAGGGCCGGATATTTGCGAGCTATGACTCTACTAGCGTACGCTGATTCACCGTCGCTAAGCACCCTAGCGCCAGCGCGGATCGCCGGGCCGGTGGGCTTGCCACGCACTGTGGAAGGGGCAACCTTAACCTCTGCATTGTTGTGAATCCGCTTCAACTTCCAAGCTGTGTCGAAAGTGCGGACAAAGGCACGGGCACCGTCGGCGGCGATGTTCACAGGGGTGCCCACCGGAGTGCCGTCACGACGGTACGTAGTAAGCAGGACCGTCTTCTGGGGGACGAAGGGCTTCAGAGCTGGTGTTGGGTCTGTCATCGCTTGACCTCTTCTTGCGTCGGTTATCGTTCGGTTCGACAAGCGCTACGATCACGTCTGAGGAGTTGATGATATCCTCTATCTTGTTGCCCTTGACGTTAGCGATCCATTACTCGCATCCCAGAAGGTAGAGAGATATGGACCACACTAAGCATCCCGCTGCTATTGACGAAAAATCAATACTACTAGGAGGAATCCTCGGCATACCCTTCCGGACGCTGCTTTCGCGAGAGATACTGCGGTTCCTAAAGGTCTGGACACAGACCCTGCTTTCTCCCCTCTTTACCTCGCTGCTCTATATCGTGGTCTTCGGGTATGGCTTAGGAAGTCGTGTCCGAGAAGTAAACGGGATTCCCTATATAGAGTTTGTTCTTCCGGGTTTGGTCCTGATGAGCATCATCACCGCTTCCTATGGCAATACGTCCTCAAGCCTGTTCGACGCCAAGCGCGAGCGCTATATAGATGACGTACTCATAAGCCCTATAACCCCGCTTCAGATGTCGTTGGCCTATGTCTTAGGAGGGGTCGTGCGAGGTATGTTAGTAGGCGTGGGCACCTTCGCTCTGGCGATCCCCATTGCTGGCCTTCCGGCAGAGCATCCCCTGCTCTTGGTAGCGACGGGCTTGGCAGCCAGCACCATCTTCTCCTCTGTTGGCGTCGTTGCCGGAATCTTGGCTACGCGCGTCGATCATATCTTTTTCCTGACTAACATCGTCATTCAGCCGCTGGCGTTTTTGGGTGGAGTCTTTTACTCAGTTCAGATGCTACCCACTTCCTTACGGGTAGCTACGTACCTCGACCCCATCTTCTATGCGATAGATACCTTCCGGTTCGCGGCCCTGGGTATTTCGGACATCCCCCCGTACCCTGCCTTGACAGTGTTAGCGGTCTTCGCCATATTGGCTTTCCTAGTAACGGTTGAACTTCTGCGTCTCGGCTACAAACTACGCTACTAAAGCGTAGTGTATTAGAGCAGGACAGCCAAGTGCGTGCTTCCTGGCTCGGGAGCGTGAGGCACGCACCGAATCTGGCGGCAGTTTCGTGCTACTGCTCTTCTCTGGTGGCGGTTTCAGGTAGCAGCTTGGTTTCGCGCAACGCTCCCATGAGTTTGGCGTCTGCCTCTTCAGCGGTGGCGCCCGTGGCGTAGATAGACGCGTGGTTGCCATTTTCGGACCACACAATAGCTTCGGCGATGTAGCAATGCCCGTAGCACTCGGTCCACTTATTATTAACGTATAGTTCCATTAGCTCCCCCTCTCTTCCAGGTGCTGTTGTGCCGTATGCTACCTAATACAGCTTAACATAGAATTTAAAAAACGCAACAAGATGATAGCAATTCGGCCAAATAGTTGGTATCGACGAGGCCTCGCTGAAGACCTTGGGGCCTCCGTCTCCCGTCGGCGCGTTTTATTTACAAGCTGACCACTTTATGAGGCGCTAAATCTAGACTAGCATCACCGTTACAACGCCCCCGCAATGACGAAGAAAATAGTCGCCACCGCAAATGCCGGTACTGTGGGTGTAAGCCACTATGATTCTTCTAATTGCGAGCCCTTTGGTGTATTCAGCTGTGCCTCCCATAGCTTGGCCAACCAACTGCTGGTTCGCAACTTACACCTGAGGGCTGTTTTCGCCTCATCAACTTGGTACAGCTGTACTTCCGGAACGGATTGGGCTCCCTTTGCTGAGTAACGTTGTGTACGTCCTGCATCAGTAGCTAGCCTGGGCCTCCCATTTTGGAGGGTTATGGTCTGCTTCATATCCATCAGGTTAGCTTGCTGTTGAGCCAGCCGGTACCCTTATCATAAGGATTCCGGCTACTGTGATCACGGCCACAAATGTGCTGCCACGGCCTCTGCGAACGATGACGACACTAGCTGTACCTCCCAGTCTGCTGTCCGTTGCTGGTATACGTGCCTGGTCAAAGTCCCTGAAGAAGCAAAGAAGTTGACGTGATTAATAGTGTTGGCGTTCTCAGCTTCTTGATTGACAATGCAAACCCCTCTAGAAACCGCCACCCATCAGCTCTTGTAGGGATCGTGGCGGTCGTACGCCGCCATGGCCCGGGCGAGCAGCTCCTTCTCCTCCGCGATGTACCGCTCGATAGCGTGCCTGAACCCCGGGTGGCGGATCTCGTGTGCGCTATACGTCAGGGCCGCGAGAAAGCCGCGGGAGAGCTTGTGCTCTCCTTGCGCTCCAGCCTCGAAGAGCTCAACGCGCCGTTCGATTGCGAACTCGATCGCCTGGTAGTAGCAAAGTTCAAAGTGTAGGTTACGCCGCTTTTCGGTGGCGCCCCAGTAGCGGCCGTAGAGCGCTTTGCCCTTATAGAAGTTGAGCGCTCCCGCGACCGGCCAACCCGCCTCGTCGCGTGCGAGCACGAGCAGAATGCGGTCACTCATCGTCCGAAAGATCTCGGAGAAGAAGGCCTCGTTGAGGTAGGGTACACCCCACTTTCTTTCGAGCGTCCCAAGATAGAACCGGCACATCGCCGCCGCGTGCTTGTTCCCTAATGCCTCTCCCGTGAGACGTTCGATTTTGAGGCCTTCGCCTCCCAGCTGGCGACGCTCGCGTGCGACCTGGCGACGGCGCTTACCTTCGAGGGCATCCAGGTAATCGGAGAACGCATCGTAGCCGCGGTTGTGCCAATGGAACTGCAGGGAGTGGCGCACCGTAAACCCGTACTGAGCGAAGTCATCGAGCTCTCGCTCGGGTAGGAAGAGCGCGTGCAACGAGCTGACGTCTCGCTCGTCGCCGAGCCCCCGCGCCCTGTCGAGCAAGGCACGCGTCACCACCGAACGGCAAGCCTTGTTGATGTCAGGCCTCACGAGGAGCTTCGGTCCGGTCGCGGGGGTGAAGGGTACAGCAGCGACGAGCTTCGGGTAGTATGGGAGCCCGTACTCTCGGTACGCCCGCGCCCACTCCCAGTCGAAGATGTACTCACCGTAGCTGTCCGTCTTTAGGTACAGGCAGAGCGCGCCGAGGGTACGTCCCTCGTCCTTGCAGATGAGGTATACCGGTGACCACCCACTCGCTCCGCCGACACTGCCCGAGCGCTCGAGCGCGCATAGAAACTCGAAGTCGAAGAACGGGAAGTCCCGCGGCTCCAGCGCTCGCCACGCCACCTCGTCCGCATGCTCGACGCTGAAGAGCTGCTCGACCCGCATTACCTTATTTAATACTAATGGTCAATGTTACTTTAGATGACGATTATCCCTTGTATACATAGATCCTGACGGCCTTGCAGCTCCGCCTACCAGAGAAGCCCGTTCAGGCTGCTCCTACCTAGCACTCACGCCACGCTGATGATGTCGATGTCGTGAATCTCCTTTGAGAAAGGGATCGTGAGGTGGGAACGCTCCTTCAATTAGAAACCTTGTGAAATGCCTCATGAGCAAGCCAGGTCTACTCACCATTAGCCACTCATCGTAAAGTAGATGAGGACGCCTCGCTTATCTCGAACACACGCTCGTAGTCCCCAAGTTCATCCTTTTAGAAGCCGAGGTTAACGTACCCTTTATTGCCGGAGAAGGGGTTTCGCTCACCGAGCTGAAGCTGTAACCGCGAGGCATCTTGAGGTAACTCGAAGATGAATTGCCCTTTCTCGCTGTCTCCAGGAGCCAGCTCAAAACGGAATATAGCCTCCGACCAGGGTATGTAAAGGTAAGTATCTGTGTCGAAATTGAACTTGTTTCCATGGCCGTCGTAGAGGGCTACAGCGTTCGAGCTCATATCCAAGCCCTCGTCGCCGTTGTTCTTGAGCACGAAGTCCGCGACGACAAAGTTACCTCGCTTCTTGCCCCCGTCCACATCGGAGGTGAGCTCATCAGCCCAGTAAGCGTTCGTGACCGTCCACTCTGCATCTCCTACCTTTAGGGGCTGACCTATCACCACCGGAGACTCCCCCACCTGCCCTTCCGACCAGTCGGCTTGCTCCCCTGTGTTTTCCTCGGACCCGCCACCTCTCAAGTAGTAGCCGTACTGCTCGTCGATCCGTGCAAGCCACGCAAAGAGGTCCTTGCGACGCTCATCTAGATCTTCCTTGCTGTACTCACTTACCAGGTTGTGCTCTTCGTATGGATCTTTAGAGAGATCGTAGACCTCCTCAGGTTGGTTGTCGTAGTGGTAGATATACTTTTCATTGCCCTTTATGCTCGCCAGGCACTTGCGGCGACTGATGCAGGTGAACATGAGGCTGCGATCGTCAGGCAAAGTATGTAAGAGGGAATAGCCTGGATACTCGCCGTTTCTTATCTCGTAGCCTAGCATCTCTAGCACAGTAGGCAGAATGTCGGTGTAGTTCGATGGTCCCTCAGCGCGCTGGCCTCCCTCGAACCATCCAGGAGCGTGGATGATCAGGGGGACCTTTAAGCCCTCCTCCCAGATGGTGTCCCCATGCATGAAGCGCCCATGCTCGCCGAACCCCTCCCCATGGTCTCCAAACAAGACGAAGATAGTATTATCATAGAGTCCAAGCTCCTTGTACTGCTCG
>JAFAPF010000103.1 GCA_019247245.1 Rubrobacter sp.
GTTTCTTACCACCGGGGCCGGATAGTAGAACGGCCAGATGTTCTTCTCATCCTTTAGTACCGTCAGCTCCGAGGAGGTAAGCTGGCCGTCGGTCAGGAAGCCCACTCCTACGTCCGCGTCGCCGTTCTCCACTCCCTGGTATCTGAGGCCGAGGTCGTTAGCGGTAATGGTGTCCTTAAAGTCGGCGAGCCCCGGGTAGTTCTCGATCAAGTTCGGGTAGCCGTCTTTCCGGTCCTGGAACTCGGAGAACGTCGCGAAAGTCAAATCGGAGGCGGCTCCCGCCAGGTCGTCGAGCGTACTGAGGTTCTTATCGTCGGCTACCGAACGCCGGACGAAGATGCCGTAGTTGTTGTTGAAGTTCGCGTACTCAAGCATCGTATCGGCCGGGTCGCGATCGGCGTAGCGGCTCTTTGCCTCCTCGTAGGTAGCGTCTGGCGTTGACGGGTTCTCGCCCTTGTAGCCAAGGAGGTTGACCAGCGCCGTGCCAGTGTACTCGGGGTAGAAGTCGATATGAACGTCCTGGAGGGCTTGATCTGCTATCTGCTCGGAGCCGAGGTTGAGCTGGCGTTTGACCGTGAAGCCGTTTGCCTCCAGCGTTTGGGCGTAGAGCTCGCCGAGAACGAATTGCTCGGTGAAGTTCTTCGAGCCGACGGTTATGGTGGGACCGCCCCCTCCACCGCCGCCTTGTCCGCCACCGGCGTTGCCGCACGCCGCTAGCGCGAGCACGAGCGCAACGAGCAGCGTCACACCGAGGGTTGCTTTGAGTTTCATCTTTGCCTCCTTCTCCAACCGGTTTTTACTTGCTACGATGGTTGCTAGTCACGAGCAGACCCTTCGGGGTAAAGGCCCTCTCCAGGAGCCCGAAGCCGACCTCGGTGATTATCGCCAGGATCGCGACGGCTAAAGAGCCGCCGAGCTGGATCGCCAGCTCGTTGCGTTGGAAGCCCAGAACTATGAGCTCCCCGAGCCCCCCGCCTCCGATGAACGTGGCCAGAGTGGCGCTCGCCACGACCTGTACCGCCGAGGTACGGATGCCCGCGAAAATTACGGGCGCCGCGATGGGTAGCTGTATATGTCCCAGGACCTGGCCGTTCGAGAGTCCCATGCCCCTGGCCGCATCTATGATCTGCGGATTGACCTGACGGAGGCCGGTGGAGGCGTTGATGAGGATAGGTGGTATCGCGAGCAGGGTGAGCGCAACCAAGGACGGCGCGAATCCGAAACCCAGAAGCGGGAAGACCAGTGCCAGGATCGCCAGCGAAGGCACCGCTCGCCCGATGTTGCCGGTGTTTATGGCCACGGCGGACCAGAGGCGAGAACGATACACGAGGAGCGCCACCGGCATCGCTACAGTGATCCCGATCAGGAGCGCGATCACCGAGAGCTCGATGTGCACAACGAGCTGCGCCAAGAAGTCCGGACGCTGGAATACCTTCAGTATGCTGTCCATGTTTCTAAGTTCTCCTCGTCCGCGCCCAGGGCCTCAGGTACCGCTCGATGGCCAGGAGAGAGAGGTCTGCGAGAACCGCGAGCAGCGTCGCCAGAACCGCGCCGACGATGATCCTGGTCGGGAAGTTGCGGCTGATGCCGGTGAAGATCAGCTCTCCCAAACCTCCGCCGCTTATATAGGCGCCGATGGTCGCTATCCCAATGATCGTCACCGTCGCTATCCGGATGCCGGCTACGATGACCGGCAGCGCCAGCGGAAGCTCGACCTTGAAGAGGATCTGGCGCGAGGTCAGGCCCATCCCGCGCGCGGCGTCTTTTGTCTCTTCAGGCACCGAGTCCATCCCCGCGACGACGTTGCGGATCAAAACCAAAAGTGAATACGCGACCAGCGCGATGATGACCGCCCGTGGTCCGAGCCCCACGCCGGGGACGGTGACGAGCAGCGCGAAGAACGCCAGGCTCGGTATAGAGAAGAGGAGCCCGGTGATGAACGTGACTGGCGGATAGGCCTTGCGGTAGCGCGAGACTATTATGCCGGTGGGGAGCGAGATCACCAACGCTATCGTCACCGAGACAAACGAAAGGTATATATGGCCTATGATCGCCGGGATGATCTCGTGCGAGAAGTTTCGCGAGATCCAGTTCCAGTCCAGGACCTTGGGTCCGAGGTTTTGCAGGGCCAGGCTGGCCACTAAGCTACTCATAACGCTGCTCGGCTTCGGCCTGGTGGGAGAGCCGCCGGATGGTCTCTATGCTCAAGGTGCCGCGTGCGCCGTCCCCGTTCGAGACAACGACCCCGCGTTCAGCGCCGGCGCCGATGAGTTCGGAGAGCGCGTCCTTGAGGTTCGTTCGTTCGCTTATGCGTGGCAAGTCGTCTCCGTCGCCGTTTGTCGAGTCGAGTTCCATGTCCGAGACGCGCAACAGCGAGAGTCGCTTCAAAACCCTGTCAGCACCCACGAACGAGGAGACGAACTCCGAGTTTGGGGCGGCGAGGATTTTCTCCGGGGTGTCGTACTGGGCGAGGACGCCGCCCTCTTTGAGGATGGCGAGCTTGTCGCCCATCTTTATAGCCTCGTCTATGTCGTGGGTTACGAAGACGATGGTTTTGTTGATCTCCTCCTGGATGCGCAGGAACTCGTCCTGGAGCCTGTTGCGCGTGATCGGATCTACCGCTCCGAACGGCTCGTCCATGAGCATTATCGGTGGATCGGCCGCCATAGCCCGCGCCACGCCCACACGCTGCTGCTGGCCGCCCGAGAGCTCGGCCGGGTAGCGTCCCCGATACTGCGCGGGGTCGAGACCGACGAGCTGCAGGAGCTCGTCAACCCTGCGTTCGATGCGGATTTTGTCCCAATCGAGAAGCTGCGGTACCGTGGCAATATTGTCAGCGATAGTGCGATGAGGGAAGAGCCCTATCTGTTGGATCGCATAGCCGATGTGGCGCCTGAGCTTCGTGCCGCTCATCGCGGTGTTCGGTTCGCCGTCTATTAGGATCTCGCCTTCGGATGGCTCGATCAGGCGGTTGATCATCCGCATGCTCGTCGTCTTACCGCAACCGGAAGGACCCACTAAAACACAAATCTCCCCATCGAGTATCTCGAAGGAGAGATCGTTGACTACCGGGTGTAAGGAACCAGGATAGGTCTTGCTGACGCCCCTAAACTCAATCATTGCATCTCCTGTACATCTACGGATAGTATCCTTCGCAACGGACTATGTATGATCTTATGCACTCGATCACGTGTCCTCCTGATCCTTGCGAGTAGGAATGCTCCCATGCCGCCGTCGACTAAGTATAGAGCATTCTTCTGGCCACCGCGTAAGGATGGTGCCAGTAGGCGCTATGAGGTAGTCTGATCAGCGACGCCCTACGCCAAGAAGCAGAAAGGGTATAAAGTAGCCGACGGCGGCGGTGAAGCCGATGAAATAGAGATCGCCGGACTGGATGTTCTGGCGTTGTTCGGAGGTGGTGGGCAGCTGCGAAGCTACCCAGGTTTCCTTGGGACCTTACTCCGGCCACAATCCCCAAGTTTGCACCTGGAGTTTGGGACCCGGACAACGATCCGTGGGAGCTTTACTATCTGCCCGACGACTTCAGCCAGGCCCACGACCTGGCCGCGCAGCATCCGGAGAAGCTCAAAGAACTTAAGGATCTCTTCTGGGAGGAAGCC
>JAFAPF010000069.1 GCA_019247245.1 Rubrobacter sp.
CGACTCCTAGCTCAGCCCAGCCGCCGTGCTGGGTTGGCTTCTCTATCTTGTCGACTATCTTTACCTTGCCTTCCTCGATCTTGGTGACGACGGCCACGTCGTAGGTACCCACGGCGTGCTCGCTGTGGAGTTCCTTCAGCACCTGCAGGTCTGCCTTGGCATCGTCGACGCTCTCGTAGTCGCCGACGAAGACGAGTACGGGGTTTTCGCTCATCTTCGTTTCCTCGTTTCTGTGCTGTATCTAGAGGCTACACTGGCTGCTCTTCTCAAAGAGAGCTAGTCCATCCAAGCAACCGAGCCTGCTTCACAATGCGCAAAATACGGTTAGTAGAGTCTCGTACAAACGCGGTTATGTATGTACCTCGGTACACTATGTGTCATAGCGCACCGAGCCAACCAAAGGGCTTGTGCTAGAAGACGGGCTTCCGGGAAGCACTTACTTTAGGCAACTCAGAAGTGGGATCAGAGTGTCTCATAAAGGATCCTTTATGAGACACTCCTCAGGATGATGGATAACGCTCCCTCCTTTAGTCGGAGAGTGTATTAGAGCGTGAATTCTCATAAGTAATCGTCTTGTGTAACACGCCCTGCCATCTTAGCTCTTGAGGGTTACATGAGCCGACGTCGCTCAGTGGAAGGCGGTGTTAAACAACCCAGAGTTGGAGAAAATCCGGCAGGAGCATATCCTGTACGTTACCGGCACGTGTCGTGCTGCCGACGACCCACCCACCGTGATAGTGGTGATGGAAATGGAAAATTTGAAGCGCGCAAGGGAGTTTGCGCAGTCGAACACACTGTCCGAAGCCCGAAGGAAAGCCAGCGCTATAGGTTTGCCTGAAGGCGTCTGGTATGACGAGAGCAGAGTGACATGAGACATCCTTCTGTACATGGGATCCTTCTAGCATCGGTTGCATCGATAGTTCCGGCCCGTTGCCGTGGGGGTTGTGGGTAGAGCCACAGGAGCGGGATTAGCATGTATTACAAACGACCCAGCCTGTCGAAAAAGTCGTTATCGCACCAATCTGTGCTCTCGAAAGAGGTCCAAAACACTACAAACCTAGGGTTTAAACCTCCTGAACGGAGGTCAGAAAACACCACAAAGGTGTTTTTCAACAGGCTGGGTCGTTTTTGGCCTACGGTGAGAGAGCCTGTGTTAAGAGAATAGGTTGCCGCTTCTAAGGGCTTCTTGGAAACGCGAGGCTGCTAGCAGAGAAGAATGTTTTGCGTACCTGACTATCCTTTATTTCTAGAGAGTTACCCCCCAGCGGAGGATTTGCCCACACTCATTTGATCGAGTGCCGCCCTCAACCCTTGCCCAAGCTTCTGTGCATCGTCATTTCCCCAAAAATGCATGAAGAAAAGGCGTGGTTCTTCGTCTATGAGATGGTTGTGCACCGATACTACCTGGATGTCGTTGTCACGCAGAGCTTGAGCCACTGGGTTGATCTCATCCGCGGTCATAAGAAGCTCACCATTTGTTGCCGCTTTGCCGCCGCTTGTAGGCTGGAAGAAGAGCGCCGATGAGCCCGCTGCTTCCATCTCCGGAGGAATCGTCGCAGCCGTCGAGGTGTCTACAATCGTTCCTCCGTAGGGGATGATGTACTTGTAGACACCACCTTCGGTCTGGCCTTGATAACCCATGATCTGATCAAGCTGGTGGGTGTCAAACCCTAGGTTCTTGGAGGCAGATTCTTCAGCAGACTCTCTTAGAGGGGTCCCAGTCTTATCGAGTGCAGAACGCAGTGCTTTTGCGGCTTGTGTTGGATCTGCGTGGCTATGGACGTGCAGCCACCAGATGCGCGGAGACTCATCGCGCATGTGCTTGTGCAGCGCTGTCATCTCGATACCGCCCTGCTCAAGCTGCGTTATCACCGGATCCACTTCGTCTTCGGTGAGCACTACCTCACCCATCATCATAGCCATACCGTTGTCTACCTCCTGAAAATAAATCTCTGTGCCTAGATCGAGCGAGGGGTCTAGCTTGACGTTTTGGGAGGTTACCTGAAGATCACTGCGGGGAAACGTCGCCTCGTAGACGCCGTTTCCTTTGGATTCGAGGTCTTTGCCTAAAGCATCTCCCACCGCCGTCCAGTCAACTGAAGAGCTCTGTGGCTTTAGGCCACTCCACACGCCTAGCCCCACAAGCGCTATGATGAGGAGCCCACTCACCAAGCCCATAAGAAGTAAGGTTCGCCTGTTCAACTCGATACTCCTCCTCCTAAGAGAGCGGTATATGAAGCAGCGTTCTAGTAGTGCTTACCGGAGTAATAATGCACCTGTTGAAGGTGAGCAGCAAGTAATCATGTCTGCTCCTCGTCTAATCTTAAATTCTTAGTCTCTCTTGTCACTATCCGTAACGCAAGGGATGATGAGTAAAGAGGGGCCTGGCTGACAGCAACGGAGGGAAGATTAGGAACCGGCCTTCGAGATAGACAACCCAGGCTTGCGGTGGCATCGAGGTGTTCACAGCACCAAAGGCCGCGTAGCTCCTTAGGACCTCGTCGCACTGCTTCCTTTACGCCGTGGCTACCTACTATGAGGCCAGCCCCTCTATCTCCAACAGCATCTCTATCACCTCGGCCTCACGCTCTTCGAACGCGTGGGTGGGAAGGGCGTCAGATTTATGCGTGACGAGGTCCTCAGTTGTCACGCGACAGCCGACGCGGCTTCTAAAGAGCAGTCGCGCTAGAATAGAGGAGACATGAAGCACCCTTACTAGAATGCAGGAGACATGCACGCCGAGGTCCGCAACACCCCAACCGAGCATCGTTACGAGGTCTGGGTAGACGGCGAGCTGGCGGACCACGCTCAGTACACTCTGCGCAAGTCGTGTATCGCCTTCATCCCCACCGAGGTCGACGAGGCCTACGAGGGGCTGGCCCAGGGGGCGCTCGACGATGCGCGCGCCCAGGGACTGGTGATAATGCCGTTCTGCCCGTTCATCGTGGATTTCATTGAGCGTCACCTCGATCAGTACCGCGATCTTGTAGCCCCTGAGATGCTCAGCCCAGTCGGAATATGACCCAGGAGCCTCCCATAGAGTAAGAAGGAAGCACTATAGCCTACCAGCCGATAGAGAACTACGGGATCATCGGAGACCTGCGCACCGCAGCACTCGTGGGAATGGATGGATCGATCGACTGGCTCTGCTTGCCGCGCTTCGACTCACCGAGCGTCTTCGCTGCCATCCTCGATGACGAGAAAGGCGGGCGTTTCAAGATCGCCCCCATGGGAGACGGGGTCAGCCGTAAGCAGTTCTACTGGCCGGATACTAACATCCTAATCACGAGGTTCTTTACGCCGAACGGAGTAGGAGAGGTTGTGGACTACATGCCGGTAGCCGGCCAGGCCAATGGCCGCCAGCTGGTTCGGCGCGTCAGGGTCACCCGCGGGTTTATGACCTTCCTGGTAGAGTGCTCCCCAGCCTTCGACTACGCTCGACAAGAGCACGAGACCGAGATCACTCCCGACGGTGTTTGCTTTTTCTCACCGCAATTGAACCTGGCCCTAGCAACGACGGAGGTTCCTTTAGAGGAACACCACAAAGCGGCCGTAGCAGATTTCACCCTCAAAGAGGACGAGTCGACGGTTTTCGTGCTTCGGGAAATCGAGCATAGGGACAGATGTGGTCTCTCTGTATCGGAGTCCGAGGAACACAACCTTTTCATGCGGACCGTAGAATACTGGCGCCACTGGCTCTTCAAGTGCACCTATACGGGCCGCTGGCGCGAGATGGTCTACCGCTCGGCGCTGGTGTTGAAGCTGTTGACGTACGAACCGATGGGTTCGATCGTGGCGGCCCCCACCTGCAGCCTGCCGGAGGGCATAGGCGGTGAGCGCAACTGGGACTACCGTTACACCTGGATCCGCGACGCTGCCTTCACCCTCTATGGTCTCTTGCGCATCGGGTTCACCGACGAAGCCGAAGCGTTCATGGGCTGGCTGGAAGCCCGCTACTACGAGCCTAAGCGGAACGGCTTGCTGCAGCTGATGTACGGGATAGACGGGCGTCAGGATCTGACCGAGGAGACCCTGGATCACCTTGAGGGCTACAAGGGCTCCAAACCGGTTCGCGTAGGCAACGGTGCTTACGGCCAGCTACAGCTCGACATTTACGGCGAGCTAATGGATGCCGTCTACCTCTACAACAAGTACGGGACGGCCATCTCCTACGACCTGTGGATCAAGTTGCACAAGCTCATCGACTGGGTCTGTGATAACTGGCACCGCAAGGACGAGGGGATCTGGGAAGTCCGTAGCGGGCGAGGGCACTTCGTGTACTCGAAGCTCATGTGCTGGGTTGCTTTGGATAGAGCCCTCAGGCTGGCCGATAAACGCTCTTTCCCTGCCGACCGCGAGCGGTGGATAAAGGTGCGAGACGAGATCTACAAAGACATCATGGAGAAGGGCTGGAGCCCCGAGCGTAAGGCGTTTGTGCAGACCTATGGCAGCGACACCTTGGACGCGTCGAGCCTGATCATGCCCCTCGTCTTCTTCCTGTCTCCCAAGGACCCCAGGATGCTCAACACGCTAGCGGCGATCAACCGTTCTCCCAGGGACGGCGGGCTGGTTTCCAACAGCCTTGTGTACCGCTACGACGTCGAGAAGACATCCGACGGCCTTATGGGAGAGGAGGGTACCTTCAGCCTTTGCACGTTTTGGCTCGTCGAGGCGCTCACGCGCGCGGGAAGGGTTGGGGAAGCCCGGCTTGTCTTTGAGCAGATGCTGTCCTACGCCAACCACTTGGGGCTCTATGCGGAGGAGGTCGGGCCTAGTGGTGAAGCATTGGGCAACTTCCCGCAGGCCTTCACGCACCTGACCTTGATCAGCGCCGCCTTCAACCTCGACCGGGCGCTCGGAACCAAGAGGTGATCGCGTGCTGACCGATGAACCCGGCAAAATGACGAAAACGAAGGAGAAGGATAGATCGACGTCTCGGTTCCCCGGTTTCGGTACCTTCTAGTATGGCGCATTGCAGCGATTACGCTCTGAGATGTCTCGACTGTAGATTGGCAGCAGTAAAAACTAAACTGGAGCAAACACCCACAAATACGGGGTAACTGGCGTCGCCTAAATAAGGAAAGTTCTCGACGCCAGCGAACATCCGAGAACATACTTCTCAAGACTACGAATAAGGAGGTCGCAGGTTCGAGTCCCACCGAGTGCGCTTTGTGCGTGTGGCAACTCGAGTGAGTATCTTGAAATCTTAGGAAAACGTTACAGACGTGTCTAAGGTAGATGCCAGGCAAGTGGTCGCGTCTTACTGCGCGACCACTTCTCCCCGAAGATCGCCATCGCCAACGCGCCTACCGCCAAAACCGGCTTGATACTCTCACTCTACGCACTTCTAAGAGCTTGGCAATCCCCGGTGGATCGCTACTGTTAAGAATCTCTTATAAGAGTGGTATGTGATCTACTTACACAAACAGTTAAGAGCTTGTGCTTCTAAGATATAGAAAGAGGGCGGGGTTAAGCCCTACCCTCTGATGCGTGTTGCGTTCGACGCCTGCTCTTGAGAGGCCGCGTTGTCAAACAGGTATTCCGCTCTCCTTCTTCGACCGCCAGTACCGCCAAGGGTGGGCGACTTCGTCTTCGGCCAGCAGCTGCTCGGCAAGCAGTTCGTCGCGGACGCTCCCTGTACTCCTCGCACCGCATTCGCAGGTGACGATGGAAGTGAGGAGCTTCGATCGATTGAAGGTCATCCTGTCTGTGCATCCATCGCACTCAACCACGACCTGCTCAGGACACCATCTGTAGGATCGACCAAGGTTCGTTACTTCTTCGATTTGGTAGTGTGCCGGGGTGCGCTCGACTATCCTCAATACCATCACCTCCTTGCTCTTCTTGTTCTCGTAGCTGCTCTGCCCAAGGCAGGGCCGAGCATCAACACGCGCCAACATTTTAGAGTGGTATGTTGTTACAAATCAACTTTACAACAAGTGATCGGACCGAAGTCTCTAACTCTCGACCAAAGGTTGTGTTCAACGATGCCTAGAATGTAATTGGCTTTAGGGTAAGTTAGGTAGATCTTGGTGTGCCTACCTACTTTTGTGTGCCGTTTTGTGCGAAGCAGGGCCGGTCCTCAACCAACATCTGGTACATGTTCTCCCGGCCCTTCTCTTAGCTTACTTGTTTAGTCTGGCTAAAACCAGAGGCCAGTACATGACCAAAATTAGCTATTTTGGTCCCTGCGTGCAATAGGTCTCGATATACCCGAAGAGTTGCTAAGTTGGTGAGAATGCAACTGTTTGCCTCAAAGCCCTGCAAAGGGGTGGACCCGAGTCGGGTTGATAGAGTCTAAGAGCGCCTCAGAACCCCAACTTCTTCTTTTTCGGCTTATCCTGTTCTTGGCCCTCAGATGCTATGAGTGCTCGCGGTTGGCCTTCCCAGTTCCCAACCAACTCTCCAGGCTTCACCCCAAGGCTCGCAGCTAGCTTGCGGATTGTTGTTGGGTAAGCTCGGCGCTGCCCGGTTTCGAGTTTCGAGATTGTATCTCGCGCTACCCCGCTCTCGTCCGCTAGCTGCTGTTGACTCATGACGGCTTGCTGGCGCAGCCTTCTCAAAGGCGAAACGTCCACCGTATTGCTACCTCCTGCCGAATGGTACGACGAACGCAATTATACGGCTCTGCGAAAGAATACTCCACGATAATTGCTAAAACACTACATAAATGCTACTATTAACCTGCACGCATACACGACGAAGGAGGCTGGCGGATGAACAACGGCCCTAGGTTGGTCGTCCCATACGTGACCGAGCAGAGCCCACGGGGTGAGAGGACGATGGACATCTACTCACGGCTCTTGTCGGATAGGATCATCTTCCTCGGCACGCCTATCGACGACCAGGTCGCGAACACTATTATGGCGCAGCTCCTACACCTAGATTCCGAGGACCCCGAGCAGGACATAAACCTCTATATAAACTCCCCGGGTGGTAGCGTCTCTGCTGGCATGGCTATCTACGATACAATGCAATTCGTCTCTTGCGACGTCGCTACGACAGCTCTGGGTATAGCGGCCTCGATGTCGGCAACGCTGCTGGCAGCGGGGACGAAGGGCAAGAGGAGCGCACTCCCTAACACGAGGGTCCTCTTGCACCAACCGCATAGTCAGGGGGGCTTGGGCGGGCAAGTCTCTGACATAGAGATACACGCCAGGGAGATGGTCCAGACAAAGCGACGCATGAACGAGATTCTAGCCAACCATACAGGGCAGCCGTTCGAGAAGGTCGAACGCGATACCGACCGTGACTACATCCTCGGTGCCGAAGACGCAGTCGAGTACGGGGTCTTAGACCGGGTGGTCAGTCG
>JAFAPF010000170.1 GCA_019247245.1 Rubrobacter sp.
AGAGGAGGATTCGATGACTGCGTCATCGACTTACTTGTACGAGAGGCTAAGCCGCTTGCAGTGGATACCGAATCGGGTGACCATCTTCCTCTGAATCCTAAGCTAATAGACGCCTAAACTTCAACCCTCAAGAATAGGTTAGCAAGCAAGCTCTCTAGAGGCAACGGTAGCTCTCCACAGGCGCGAGGCCACGGCTAATTGACTATGAGGCTTATGATCCCTATAGTCCGGCGTCGGCATGTAGAAGAGGAAAGGAGGTGAGAGGACCTAACATGAGACACATACTTTTGATTCTGTCGGTAGCGGCGCTTGTGGCAGCCATAGTGGCAAGCACCCCCACTTCCGCAATAGCACAGGTGGCTGGGAGCGACATTGGCAGTCCCGAAATACCTCCCTTCCCAGTCTTCCCCGGCAACCTTTATGAATGCGTGCAACAGGGCAACACCCTCCAGATCGACCTTACCCAGGGTGTGATTGTATGCAGCCCTCCATAAGACGTTCCAATAGAAGAGGGTGTGAAGGCCGGATCTCTAATGCAGCCCCGGCTCTCTTCATGCCTTGACTTTTGGTGCGGGGCTTTAATCCTCTATCAGCTTCTCATAAGGCAAGCTGTTAGCCACCAGAAGCTTGCACATAGCATCCCGGAACATGTGCTGGTTCTCCCGGTTGTTAAATCTGAACTCCAACTCATCCAAGTAGGCGTCCAAGTGCTTCGCGCCGACCTGGTGATAGCTGCCGACAATGTTCCGCTTTAGGAGGCGCCGGACATTCTCTAGGGGGTTGGTGTGTACGTCGCCTTTTACGAACTCCTTTTCCCGATGCTTCACGGTCTCATGTTCGGTGTCTTGGTCCGCGATGCCTCTATAGGCAGGCCATTCATTTGTGTAGATGGCTTGGGCATCCCCAGCGGTGTTTTCTCGAATGAAGCCCTGTAAAGTCTCCCTATCTCTTCCACGTACTACCTGAAGCCTTATATAGCTCCTCCGCGCTCAAAGGCTCCAACAACCACAGTTTTGTCGTCCTTATGTCCGCGTCCCATGCCCTCTACCTTGCCACCTATGAAGGTTTCGTCACTTCTATGACGCCCTTAAGGAGCTGGGCGTCCACTTCTCTCAAAGCGGCGCGGATGCGATGAGAGAGATACCAGGCGGTTTTGTAGGTGACGCCTAAGCTGCGCCTGAGCTGGTTAGCAGAGATGCCCTTCTTGGATTCCACGATGAGGTAGACTGCCAAAAACTACTTCCACAAAGGAAGGTGTGTATCATGGAAGATGGTGCCAGAAGTAACGGAGAAATCGTAGCGGCATGATTTGCACTGGAAGTGGTAGTGGTGGAGGTTCTTTCTACGAACAACCCGCTTTGAGGCACAGCGTGAGCACTCTACTCCAGCAGGCCAGCGTAGCTTTTCCAAGCGAGCACGACACCTGTCATCACTGCCAAATTCCTCCATTAGCGTCACAAGGTTTATCTCTTGTTCTTTTAGCATTGGAGGTCTCCTGAATGCCTAGGAAGAAGAAACACCCTATTGAGATGACAGACGATGAGCTTATGAGCGAATTGTTCCCTAAAAAGGTGCGCGAGTACGCAAAGGAAGTCGCTCGAAAATACGACAAAACCGCCGAAAAGTCCTCTCATAAAGGAAGTTTGCCAAAGGATTAGTGCGGCGTCAAATATATAATACCGAAAGGAATCGTAACGACTAGAGAGACCTCGACGAACCGGTCGTCGGACGCTGCGGAGACGAATGAGCCCCACGAGGCCCGTAATGCCCAGCGCTTTACACGTCGGGACGTTCTAGCGGGCGGCGTTGCAGGCGCCTTACTAGGGTTACTTGCAGCTTCGGGATGTGGCATGAATCGTGGGAGCCAGGACGAGCGGGAGACCACAAGGCGTGACCAGCGAGAGGCGGGTGCAGCCGAGATGGGGCGCTTGCTGGCGCGTCCGCATGAGGTTACTGAGGCCGAGGCACCGAGTGGGCTAAGAGCGCTGAACTCGGGTACCGAACGTGACGGTCTCGTCTACGTACCCTCGGGCTACGATGCAGCTCGCCCGGCTCCTTTCACACTGATGTTGCACGGCGCCTACTCAGGCGCTCGAGAAGGCATCGCCCCGTTCCTCGACCTCGCCGACAATGCCGGCTTAATCCTACTAGCACCGGAGTCCCAGGGCCGAACGTGGGACATCAGCCTGGGCGGATACGGACCTGATGTTGCGTTCATAGACCGGGCGTTGGAGTCTGTGTTCTCCCGCAATGCTGTGGAGCCTCTCAGGCTCGCAGCCTGCGGCATCTCCGACGGCGCCTCCTACGCGCTCTCCTTGGGCCTGACCAACGGCGATCTATTCACCCACGTGATCGCCTTCTCGCCCGGCTTCGTCTTCACGGAGGAGCGGAGGGGTTCGCCCAACCTCTTCGTCTCGCACGGCACGCGCGACCAGATCCTGCCCATCAGTAGCACGAGCCGGCGAATCGTACCGCGGCTCAGGCGAGAAGGATACGACGTACGCTATGAGGAGTTCGACGGCCCTCACGAGGTCCCATCCGAGGTAGCGCAGGAGGCGCTCTCGTGGTTCACAGGTACGGAAGCGAAGTGACCTTGGAGCTCTACCCTAATTCTGCGATGGCAAGCAAGGGCACGAGCGATGCCGCGAAGGTAGCAATGCGATTAAGCAGAGGGTCATGGTGGCAGATAGGAGGACGGTAGCTATCTATCCGGCCAGGTGCGCTCAAGGGTCCGATCGCAAAAGCTAGAATAGCGTAGCGCAACGCTCAGACGCTCCGAAGGTCGGGACCAGGTATACAGAAGCACTCTACGAGCGATCCTAGAAACCAAACTCTGATCTGAGCCCGTCTTCAACGCATCGTCCCCAGGAACCGTTCCTATGAAAACTCATATGGTCGCTAAAGGTCTCTCATAGACCCATGGTTCAAACTTCTGAGAAAAGCAAAGCCGTAGGAGCGAAAAGGAGGGACATGGCCCAGGAGTTGATCAGTAGCAAACGCATCCCCCTCTCCGAGAGGATGCGTACGGTCGCAGCCATGAAAACCTCTTCGTGGCAACGGCTCACCCTGGTTGCAATCCTGCTCCTGTCCGCCTTCTTGAACCTCTTCAAACTAACAGAGG
>JAFAPF010000292.1 GCA_019247245.1 Rubrobacter sp.
ACATAAGCCCCGAGGTTCTGGAATTCCGGGCTACCCCTGAGGCCTTAGAGAGGATAGCTCGCAGAGTCGCAAACACAGCCGACGGCGTTGACCACCTCGGAGAGACACTCATCGTCTATACCGCGGACTCAGACATCGTAGCGCAGAAGGTTAAGGAGTCCGGCGTTCCAGTTGATAATACCCTATACCGGCAAGCGACCCTTGAGGATGTTTTCCTAAAGCTCGCGGGCAGGAGATTGGTGGATTGATGGATCCCATAAGGATACCGTCGCCGCGCGGAGCATTCCGGGTCTGGCAACGTAACGCGACCATCTTCCGCAAGCACTGGAAGACCATCATGTTTCCAAATTTCTTCGAGCCTTTGTTGTACCTGACGGCCTTAGGCTTGGGGCTAGGTACGTTCATCCGCGCGGGCGGTATACACGGCTTGACGTACCCACAGTATATAGCGCCGGGCCTATTGGCGAGTAACGCCATGTTCGCGGCCTCTTTCGAGAGCACGTTCAACACTTTTATAAGGCTAAAGGTTGCGCGCATCTACGATGCCATCGTAGCTACGCCGGTAAACGCCGAGGATATCGTAGCTGGGGAGTATTTGTGGGCAGGTACAAGAGCAGCGCTATACGGAACAGGATTTTTGGTGGTGATCACGGCTTTAGGGTTCGCGTTCTCGCCGGAGGCACCACTGGTCTCTTCCTCGTGGGCGCTCCTTATCCCGCCGTTGTTGCTCCTTGTCGGAGTTATGTTCAGCGTAACAGGCACGTTGTTCACCAGCCTGATCTCGAGCATTGACCTCTACTCCTACTACTTCACGCTTGTAATTACACCACTTTTTCTGTTCTCTGGGATCTTCTTTCCCGTAGAGGACTTCCCATCCCCGGTGCCTCAAATCGCCTGGTTTACACCCTTGTACCATGCGGTGAACATCTGCCGGGCTTTGGCCACCGGACCTTCCTTGCATGCGCTCGTAGACGTGGCTTGGATCCTAATCTTCGCCGGCGCCCTGTCGCTCCTACCGGTTCATCTTATGCGTAAGCGGCTCATTAGTTAGCCCGGTATCAGGTAATTAGCAACAAGAACACGGGCATAAAGTCAAAACCTGATAGATGAAAACCGGTCAACAGACGCGTCAAATACTGATTACTCGCAGCTCTGCTACGATTGCCGGAGATGCCAGACAAACCTTTTATAGTACGGCCAGCGGAGCCTCAAGAGGATCCAGTGATCGCCGGCCTCGTGGTCGAGGGGTTTCTTGACAAGTTCCGTCCGATCTTCGGACAGCGGATGGATCAGTCAGTCAAGATCATGGAGAAGTGGGTACGTATGGAGCACTCTTTTGGGGGCGTCTCCTCCTTCGTGGTTGAAAGCTCCACTTCATCAGAGATCACAGCCAGCGTTGGGATCCGTATTAGGGATTCCGACACCGACGTCCTCGCACGGGGTTTCTGGAAGGCCCTGCGACAGGATCTGGGTTTCCTACATGCCTCTTGGACCACGATCTTGCTCTCCTACCCCCACTATACTGCCAGCTCTTCCGAAGCTTATGTGGAACGCCTTGTTGTTACCCGTGAGCACCGGCACCAGGGCATAGGCCGAGCATTACTAGAGGCAGCGGAGTCTTTGAGCCGCGAGTCCGGCAAAGATACCATAGGCCTTCACGTCAGCGACAGCAACCTTCCCGCTCTCAAACTTTACGAAGCTTACGGCTATCAGGAGATATCCCGCCAGCGCTCGCTCCTCACCAGATACTTTCTTGGCATTCGTGACTGGCTGTACCTACAGAAAAAACTAAGGTAAGCATTCCCCGGAAGATGTTATGCAACCCCGTTCGAGATCAGGAACGCGGCGGCTCCTTTTGCGGGCCTTCGAAGTCCACGTCTTCGTCGTGCTCCTGAGGATCCACCTCGGGAGAACGTTCCCAAGATCGGGATTCTTTTAAGGATTCAGGCCACTCGAAGAGATCTTTCGGCATTTCGGGCAACGGCCTACCTACATCGCTCCCGTTCCCAGCACGATCTGCGTGGTCCTGTATACCCCTTGCAGCGTCTTCCCCAGCGGTCGTATCAGCAACCCGTGCCGAGTGCTGGTCGGAGGTGCCATCGTCGTGTAGACCTTCTGCACTACCAGGATCATGGCTATGCAATGGGTAGCTATCATCATTGGGGGTGATGGACGAAAGGCTGTCGTTTGCCTTCGCAGCGCCAGGTTCAGAGCCCCTGGGCTCGGTAGGCGCAGGAGAGGGTGATCCTTCGGTCGCTTCCGTCACGTCTTCCCCGATCACCTCCTCCGGGGACTCGGTAACAGTGTCGAAGTAGCGGGAGTCACCAGTCAGGAAAGCGAGGACTTGTGCGTTGAACTCATCGGCGCGCTCAAGCATTGGTAGGTGTCCGCATTCATTCAAGAATGCAACCTCAGCTGAGACGCGCTGAGTCCAGTCAGTAGCAGCCTGAGGGTCCACGATCTGGTCCTCCTCCTGAGCTATGACGAGAACGGGGATCTTCACAATGCCAGCCTGGCGGACAATCCTATCCCGTGAGATCTCGCGTCGCATTACATCTAAGGTCTTGGCGACTGCCGCCGGGGTAGATTTCCCCGCGTCTTCTACCACCTCCTCGGTAAGATCCTCGGGGTCAAGAACGAATGGGAGCATCCAGAGCCTGCGCAGAGGTTTAATTAAGCGCCCTAAAGAATAAAAAACGGGTCCTACGACAGGCAGGGTGGTGAGCCAGAGAAGGGTGGGTAGGTCTATCTGGTCCTCTTTAGCCGGTGTGGCGATAAGAACGAGCCGACCTACCACGTCCGGGTGATCAGCGGCGAGCTTCACGGCAATGGCTCCCCCAACATCGTGTCCGACCACGGCAGTTCGCGTGAGACCAAAGTGGGCGCAGAAAGCGTACAACAGGCGGCTGCCGTGGCGAACCCCATAGCCCGAAATAGGCTTGTCGGAATCCCCGAACCCAGCGAGATCGGGTATGTAGACGGTAAAACGCTGAGCCAGGCGGTCCGCGAGCTGCTCCCAGATCCTCCCTGAAGTGAGCCAGCCGTGCACGAGCACTACCGGTGGGCCCCCTCCGGTGACCCGATAGCGGATCCAATTTCCCTCAAGCTCTAGATATTCCATGTCGCGGGCGTTCTCTACCTTGTAGGTCATCCGCCCCAGCACTACCGAGGCCACGACAAATACACCGGCGAGCAACAGAATCATGATGAGAACGAAGCTCATAAACGAAATAATAACCCAATAGGCACACCTGGACACCTAGAGGGGTTATAAAAGAGGTGCCTCCGGACACTTTATGAGAGAAGCCACCCGACAGGATATTAGGAGCGAGGTGTCGATGTTGGCTCTTCGCGTTCGGGTAATTGGGCGGCTCTGGGAGAAGGTACGGCCCCTAAAGGTTTAACATAGAGCTCGTCGAGCAGGACCGTGACGACGGCCGCGATAGGAACAGCGAGGATTACGCCTGGGAACCCCAAAAGGTCGCCCATGGCAAGGACGGCCAGTATTACCATTACTGGGTGAAGCTGTACGCTCCTCGCCATGACCATCGGTGAGATGAGGTGCGCTTCTATCTGGTGTATCGCCACGTAGATAACTATAACAACGAGAGCCTTGGTTGGACGGTCGGCGAAGGCAACGAGGGTAGGAGGTACAGCTGATAGGATCGGACCGAAGAACGGCACTATCTCCAAGACTCCAGTGACAACAGCGAAGGTGAAGGCATACTCAATGCCGAGGGTTGAGAGACCGATCCAGGTGAGGACAGCAACCAAGACCATCGCTGCGATCTGGCCGATGATCCATCCTGAAACTCGCTCCCTTATAAGCCTGAGGATCTGCTCGACCCGCTCCCTTCTGGGTGGAGGGAACAGCGCGAGCACCCCATTAACCAGCGGTCGCGGGTTGGAGACCATGTATAGCGCCATCACCACAGCACCAATAGCCTGCAAGAATAGACTCGCTCCGCGGGTGGTTATACTCCAAAGCTCCCCAGCCCTTTGTATGACTTCTTGGATGGCGGCGGTGAGGTCAAAATTTGCTGCGGTCCCAGAAGTGGATCCGCCGAGACCCGGGTAGCTCTCGCTAAAATCTTGGACGTACTCCTGGACGTTGTGGACCACACCAGGGGCTTGAGCCAGGAAGTCTTCACCCTGACCCAAAATCACCGGTATGACGATGTAGCCTAAAAGGCTAAGCCCCACGATCACGCCGACCAGGACCACAAGCAACGCTAAAAAGCGCGGTAACCGTAAACGGACAAGCAAGTTCACCGCTGGATCGAGGATCAATGCTATGAGCAGCGCTAGCGCAAGAACCTCAAGAACACCAACGAGTTTGTAGATCAGGAGTCCCCCAGCTATGATGAGCCCGAGAACGAGCGCAAACCGCACCGGCTGGAGAAGGCTCGGGCCCACCGGGTCGCCTAACCCCTAAAGCACCCCTCAGCCGCCCCAGCGACTGTTTACACACCGCCGAGTTATGAAGGAGGCTATAAGCGTCGAAACCAAGGAGAAGCTCGCTTTAAGGAGCGCTTCCTTCACATCGTCCCATACGCTATGCTCCTCGGGCTCATCGATGATTCTGCCGGATATACGGCTCGCCAGCAAGTACGCTACCCCTGTCGACAAGATCGTGATGGCCCGTTTCTGCGTGTAATCGTGCGCCGCCCCATCCTTCCTCTTTTGGGCTCGCGCAACCCTCGGACCTCGTTCTCCGGCCTCCGGCACATGGCACACCGTCGATAGTTCATTTTGGAAGGATTCTATCCTAAATAGAGATCGGGATAGAACAGCGCACCCCTGCCGCTTTCTAACCAACGCCTCGATTGGGTACGAGGCCACTTAAGTGATAGAGCCTTTCCAATTGGGTGCGCAGAATACTGCGCCCATAGAGGTCGGCGTAGCAGTCCACGCAGTAGAGAACCTCGTCGGGGCGTCCGGGGTGCAGGTCGTACTCCGTCATGAAGTCCAAAAGCTCCCGGAAGCCTTCACCGATCTGATCCACGAACTCCGAGAACGAGATCCTACCCATGATCAAGCGCTCGCAGGCCTCAGAGGTCTCGAGTTTCCCTAGCCGACGGTTGGTGTGCCTGACTATGAGACCCGGGATGATCTCTTGGACGTCTAACTCCTCCTTCGCCACTACGGCCCCTTTCTAGCCCTGTGAAACGAGTTGTTCCCATTTGATCCCCTACTTATCCTCGTCCGGCAACCCCCGAAGCCGGTTTGTAGAGTCTACGTATTTTCACTCATTTTGTAAAGCTTTCATCGTATGCCCTGAAGGGTATACTCGTCCCAAGCGATAAGAAGATACGAACAGCGTGACAGAAACGACCAATGAATAGATGTGAAGAGGAGACACTCCCTGAGTCGGCCCGAGTTGTCGTCGTAGGAGACGGGTTCGCCGGAGGCTCCTTCTTGCGAAGTTTGCCGCCCGCACTGCGGTGCCCGAGCGAGACGCTACTCGTAAGCCGCGAACAAGCATACGTATTCACACCCTTGATCCACGAAGTGGCCGTAGGCCGTGTTCACCCCGACAGCGTCCGTACTCCGATAGCCATCGCCGACGTAACCCCTTACAGCTTCCTGCAGGCCGAGGCAACGGGAGTAGATCTCCAGAAAAAGATGCTTCTCACCTCGTTCACACCCGTGAAATATCGCTACCTCGTTCTCGCGCCCGGCAGCGTCGTCATACCTCCTCCCGGAAGGCTCCTTGAATACTTCCAGACTTTCTGGAGCTTAAGTGACGCGCTCCGACTTCGCGACTCATTAAACAAGGCCTGGCAGACGGCTCTGCGAGGAGAGCAATCTCCGGGCGGGCTCACCGTAGTCGTCGTAGGCGGCGGAACGACAGGGGTGGAACTGGCCGCAGAGATCGCAGTACTCTTC
Organism: Rubrobacter sp.; assembly: GCA_019247245.1. GTDB lineage: Bacteria > Actinomycetota > Rubrobacteria > Rubrobacterales > Rubrobacteraceae > Rubrobacter_F. The sequence continues at coordinate 5,890 of JAFAPF010000292.1, forward strand.
GGTTACTTGAAAAAACGCACCGTTCGAGCCTCTGCCATAGAGACGCGGGTCGTGCTCCTAGAAGAGACAAACCGGTTAATGGGCTGGTTAGACCTTTACTTCCACGAGGCGGCCATGAAGGATCTTTCACAACTCGGAGTCGAAGTCCGGCTGAACACGTCTGTAACAGCAGCGAACGAGGAGGGCGTCGAGGCCAGCGGCGAGTGGCTGCCCGCAGCAACACGTGTGTGGGTTACAGGCGTCCAGGCGAACCCCCTCTTGCAAGACCTACCCATAGAACACGACGGGATGGGTCGAGCCCGGGTGAGCAAGCACCTGACGCTCTCCGACTATCCAGAGGTTTATGTTATTGGGGACGGCAGTGTCTACGAGCATCCTCATCTCGGCCCTTTGCCACCTACCGCGGCTGTCGCAGTGCAGCAAGGTCCCTGGGCCGCCCGTGATGTCGGCCTGAGAGTCCGAAACGTAGCGGAGCAAAAGCGTCGCCCCTTTAACTTCTACGACCGCGGCCACGTGGTAAGCCTTGGGCCCGAGAGGGGCATCGCGAACCCTTTGGGCGTCAAGTTCAAAGGCCGCGCGGCCCAAGCGCTTTACCGTAGTATCCTCCTATACTACATGAAAAGACGCCGCGAGCGCTTCTTTACGGTGGTGGATTGGGCGATGGAGCAGACCCTAGGGCGTTTAGGGTTCGATCCTAGCGGTCAGCAATAAGTGATCAACGATCAGTAAAAAGCCTATAGTTCCTCAGGTTTCGACCACCGTCCAGCAGGCGAGGTGTCGCTCAACGATGTGAGGAACGTCATCAAGAGCTACGCTTGTATACCAGACGTCGTCCGGGAAGACGAAGACCACCGGTCCTTCCTCGTGACGGCGGGTGCAGGCGTTCCGGAGTACGAGTGACGGCGAAAGGCCTAAACGGGAGACCTCCTCACGGAATTTATCGATTAGCTCGCTACCACCTTTGGCCCCGCACCGCCCTTTTCCCGGCGTGGTGCAAACGAAGATCTGTCGAAACACTTCCATACGCACATTCTATGCCGTACCTGGCTTTTGTCCAAAGCCGACGACAGCCAAAAGCTAAAAGAGCAGCGGCGTAGAGATCCCCGTCTCTTGCTCGCCGCTTATACGTCGTGCCACACCACTTTCTTTAGCCGCTTGCTCCACCGTTTCGGCGACGGCCGGAGCAACACGCTCATCGAACACGCTCGGGACGATATAGTCCTCGGACAGGTTCTGTTCAGGGATAACACCAGCTATCGCCTTAGCGGCTGCGAGCTCCATGTTCTCGTTGATCTCACGAGCCCGCACATCCAAGGCGCCCCGGAAGATGCCTGGGAAGCAGAGAACGTTGTTGATCTGGTTTGGGTAGTCACTGCGGCCGGTTGCCATGATTCGGACTTTGCCGCTCGCAAGCTCGGGCATGATTTCCGGCTCCGGATTCGCCATCGCGAACACTATGGGGTCTTCAGCCATGGAGTCGAGGTGATTGGCGGTTAGAACCTTGGACACAGAGAGACCCAAGAACAGATCTGCACCTCTCACGGCATTGGCGAGGCCACCGACCCTCCGTTCTGGATTGGCGCTCGCTGCGAACCATCTCTTGGAAAAGTTCAGCCCTTCACGACCCTCATGCACGATGCCTTTGGAGTCGCAGCCGATGATATTCCTTACCCCGGCAGCGTATAAGATCTTGGCACACGCCACACCCGCGGCGCCGATTCCGTTGACCACAACCGTAAGGTCTTCCATTTCCTTTCCCACGATTCTGAGCGAGTTGATCAAGGCCGCCAAAACCACGACCGCCGTTCCGTGCTGATCATCGTGGAACACCGGTATGTCGAGTTCCTTTTTGAGACGCTCCTCGATCTCAAAGCACCGCGGTGCTGAGATATCTTCGAGGTTTATACCGCCGAACGCTGGGGCCAGACGCTCGACAGTCTCCACGATCTCATCTGTGTTCTTGGTGTCGA
>JAFAPF010000448.1 GCA_019247245.1 Rubrobacter sp.
GGGGAGTTCGCGGCGACAGGAAAGAGTCGCGGGGTGAAAGAGATCGTCCGGGAAGCCCTGATCGGCGTCGAGAGAGACGGGCTGGACACTCTAGGGAACTTTCCAGGACACCCCGGGGAGCTGAGCATGACACGAGCGCAGGATATAGCAGCGGCAATCAACCGCGTCCGTTCCCTAGAAGCTACTACCGAGTCGAGATCGCAGTGGGAACCTCAAGGTTATGACCAGACGAGCGCCAGGTAAGAAACCTCACCGGATATGAGGATTGCATGGTATAAAGCAGAAGATACGACCTCCCACCCGAGATGATCATCTCTCCCGACAAGGACTATTACGCGACGTTGCACACCGAGAAGGGGCCGATCCGCATAAAGCTCTTTGCCGACAAGGCTCCGGAGACGGTCAACAACTTTGTCTTCCCGGCGCGTGAGGGTTACTTTGACGGGACGACTTTTCATCGAGTTATAAAAGATTTCATGATTCAAGTGGCGATCCGACCGGAACCGGCACCGGAGGACCTGGCTACCACATCCCAGACGAGTTCCACCAGACCCTAAAACACGACAAGCCAGGTATCCTCTCAATGGCAAACGCCGGACCGGATACCGGTGGGTCTCAGTTCTTCATCACCTACACAGCGACACCCTGGCTCGACGGTCGGCACGCGGTCTTCGGCGAGGTCGTAGAGGGCATGGAGACCATCCATGCAATCCGCGAGCGTGACCCGCAACGCGACCACTAACCTGGCTACTTTGTAAACATGGTGGAGATCGAAGAGGTTGTACGCGGTTAAGACCCGCTCTCTTGCACGACTAGGATTTTCAGTGCCTATATCGACGGTTTTTGTGTCAACGCGCTAGTCAGTACGAATCTGGCACTGATATTATTGGCGTATGGGTTATAAGGAAAGAGAGTAAATTGAGAGACGTTAACGCGGAGAGCACAGTGCCGATCTCGCCCTGGTTACGCCTGCGTGCCTCCGCGGTACACCTATACACGGCGAGTGGGGCAGTGCTGGCGCTCTTGATCCTGGTCGCCGCCTACAACGGACGCGCCGTCACGGCGCTATGGCTGGGGCTAGCGGCACTTATGGTAGACAGCACGGACGGACTTCTGGCTCGTCGGTTCCGGGTGAAAGAGCTTCTGCCCTCCTTCGACGGCAGGCGCCTGGATGACATCATGGACTACATGACCTACGTCCTCGCGCCTATCCTCCTACTGTGGAGCAGCGGTTACCTGCCGTCGGGGGCCTTCGGCGTGACCCTGGCCGCTCTCCCGCTGCTCGCGTCGAGCTACCAGTTTTGCCGGGTGGACGCCAAAACCGAGGACGGCGCCAAGACCGAACACTTTTTCCTGGGCTTCCCCAGCTACTGGAACGTATTGGCGTTCTACGTCATCGTCTTCGATCTCGGAGCCGCGATGGTGAGCGTAATACTACTTGTCTGCTCGCTGTTGGTGTTCGTACCGATCCGGTATGTCTACCCGTCGCGCACGATGTACGTCCGCAAACTTACCCTTACGCTCACGACGCTCTGGCTGGCAAGCTACGCCGGCATACTCATCCAGATGCCGGACCCGCATCCCGTGCTCCGCGCCTTCTCACTACTCTACCTCGTCTACTACTTCGGTCTGAGCCTCTATATCTCCGGCAAGATGCTCAAAGGCCACCGCGCGGAGCAGATCGAAGCGTAGCCACACTAAAGGCGATGGGTAAGTAAGCCGCTATCCACGATTGCTGCGACGACTCGCTGTCCGGTCGCAGTGTCCGGGACCGGTCTCTGGTCTTCGAACCGAGCGAAACCCAAGCCCATACCGAAAACCCAGAACCTACCGATGGTGAGGTCAAGCCTAGGTCCATTTCTGAGATAAGTGGCTGTAGCTACTTGTAGTAAGAGTCGTCTTACACCAGGTGCATCTTACTACGCAGCCACCTTTCCCCGATGATCGCCCCATTAGCGTAGCTACCGCAATAACCGGCTTGTGATGCGTTTTATCACGCACCTCCTTGATCCTGCAACTTCCGGTGAGTCGCTATATTGTAAATACCGGCACAAAATTAAGAGTCTGTATGTAATTTAGTGCATAACCGGCAAAGAGTCTGCGCCTTGCTAGAGTCACCGGTGCCCGAGGAACGAGAAGTGGACTGGAGCTCCTCCATCCGGCGATCAACGAGAGGTGCTGCAAAGGAGTTGGTTGCCTAAGCTAAAAGGACTACTACGGTAAGGAGTCAAGGACAGGTAGACCGATGCTCGGCGACTCTTATCCTCTTTATGAAAGAGGTGTAGCCTCCTTCTTCGGAACCCGGGGATGGAGGTGGATAGTGTAGGAAACCGCGTGCATTGAGGGATTCCAAGAGGTCTGCCACGTGAAGTTCGGCAAGGTTTGCCCCTAGTGTCCAGGGTGCATGGTGATCGAGTGCGACTGCGGCGGGAAGCTATCTCTCACCAGCTCAATAACCACTTGCACCTGCTGCAGACCGCACTACGTAGCTACCACTACGTAGCTACTATTCGGGAAGAGCTAGCCGGCAAGCAGCTGAGAGAAGAAGCTCTTCTCGCTTTGCGCTACTAACTAAACGGCCTCCGCATGACATTCAAGCTGCCTACACCTTTCTTTTGGACCCCATGACCTGCCCGTAGTTGAGCAGGGTGACCGGAACGATCCCTCCGATGGCGTTTCCAAGCGTCGCCGGAACCAAAAACCCGAGGAGGTATTCTCCCCAAGATGTCTCACCGATGAAGACGCTGACCAGGACCTCGGCAGAGCCCGCGATGCAGTGCACCAGCCCGCTGGTTGGTATAAGAAACACTAACAGCCAGATGAACAACACCTGCGAGACGGTGTCCCTTGAAGCCGCCATCAACCAGGCCACCATCGCGACCAGCCAGCCCCCGAAGATCGCTTTCAAGGTCATAACCCAGAAGTCGTTCTGCAGCTTGTGGGAAACTTCCTCCGCTAAGAGCTGTAGAGGCGTTGGATTGAGTATCTCCCCATAGGTAACAGCGAAGGAGAAGGCTATCGTGCCGAGGACGTTGAAGACCAAAAGTATAACCCACATCCTCAGCATGTTTGGTACGGTGCTCCTATCAGTGAGCGACACAGCCACCGGGGTTACGGTGTTCTCGGTGAACAGCTCCTCTTTGCCCAGAATGACGATGAGGAAGCCTATAGGATAGGCAATAAGGGCCAGTAACCCAACGCCGCCGGTTAGCGCTCCTACGACCGCTAGGGCGATCATAGAGAACGAGATGTTGAGCCCGGCGCCGAAGGCGCTGAACGCAAGGCCCATACTGGCTCGGCCCAGCTCTTCCCTTCCTTCCGCAACTATGTTTTCCAATATCTCTCCGGCCGACCTCGTAGTCATATCTGATCCCTGCCTACGCTACATCGCCCATCTTTCAATCCGGTAACAGCTCTTCCACTCTAACGGCCGGAACCACGGTGACTTCAAAATGATCCTCCCATCTGGACACTATTTCCATGATCGCGTGTGGTTCCTCCGTTTCGAAGATACCAACGTACCTAGGATCTTCCGTCTGAAGCCAGTATTCATCTACTAGCTTCACCACATCGGAGTACTCTCCCTCGGGATGCCCCCATTGCCCTCTGCGATAACGAAACTTGTCGATGTCTATGGGGATGCTCCCCCCTCTAACCTTAAATAACGCTACGAACAACATGATCTCATCTCCCAGTTTCAGCCTCTTTCATCCGTGCCCAACTATAATCCCAAACCAACCCGATTAGTAAACCAGCCAAAGGCTTGCCCGCCTAGGTGGACGGGCATGGCTCTTTTGGAGGAGCCTATGCAGAGCGATAGAATGCAGCCAGCCTACGTTCGTCACGGGAGGAAGGTGAGAACCTGTGACTGACGACGCACGGTACAACGCGGGGTTCATAGAGTGTCCACCTCTGATCTAGCTGCGCCCTCTGATGTTAGGGCTGCATAACAGGAGATTCCGGTTTACTTCTTTGTGCGCAACATGGTCACTAGGTGGTGGGGTGCTGCTGTTGGGCTGATTATTCGGTCGATAGCCGATCGACCCGAGGGACTCAGTGGCGAGGTTGGTCACGAGCGGGCCGTATCGTTACACCCACAACCCTGTTATCGCGCGAGATGCTCTATGCTAGGGTTGCTAACCTTGCGCACAGCTGTAGGCTATCCTCCTTTTCCCAACGCCGCTGTTAGTTACGCAACGTGGCGTGATCAGGCGCGAGAGACGCTGCTTGCAGCATAGCTTCGGAGAAGAATACCTGTACTACAAAGCGCGAGTGCGGCGTTGGATCTGATGCCCGGGAAGGTGAGCGCACGGCTTTGCTACGGGAGTTTGCTCGCCCCGCGCCGACGGATAATCTCCATACCCGTGATCAGGGCGCTCAGCCATACGCCGCCTACGGCGAAGCCAGCTATAACGTCGCTGAAGTAGTGGACGCCGAGGTATATACGACTGAAGCCGATTAGCAACACCAGCACGGCTATGCCGAAGACGACAGCCACACGCGCCTGCGAGCTCCTTAGCACTAGCACGGCAAAGTAGGTCAGCATCCCATAGGCGACTAACGACATCATCGCGTGCCCGCTCGGGAAGCTGTAAGTGGTCTCGAGCAGCAGTGGATCGGCAAAAAACGGTCGAGGACGGGCGAAGATCTCTTTGAGCAGCCGGTCTAGCGCTTCACCCCCAGCCAAAGCCACGATCCACGTCCCGACGTAAAGCCATCGTCGTCGCAGGCTATAGATCCCAGCGACGAGCAGACCCAGCGTACCGAGAACCTCGAGCGTACCCAAGCTCGTGATCAGAAAGAACACGGCTGTAAAGGCCGGCGTCGCCTGGGCGTGCAGCATCACCGCCGTCGTCTCGTCGAAGCGTACCAAAGGATCGCCGCTTCCAAGGTTCTCGGCCAGCTCGCCGAAGAGCCATAGACCCCCGACAGCCACGAGCAGACCGAACGTGAGGTATAGTCCCAAATATTCGCCAGGCGTTAAGCTCCGGAGCAGCCAACGGAGCTGACGAGCATAGCGCGGCCCCAATCGGCCTCTCGGGATATCGGACGGAAACGCTTTTCGGTATGTTAAGAGCTGGACCCTACTAGTCGCGACCCAGCGGTAAGAGAAGTAGAGCCCTAACATCAGGACGAGCACGAGGATCGGCAAGAGGGAGGCGCGCCCCGCCCACCGCTCTATGAGGTCGAGGCTCCCTCCAAGGAGGTAACCAGCCAGGACCACTCCCGTAGCCCAGACGGCGCCTCCAAGGGTATTATAGAAGAGGAAGGTCCTACGGCGCATCTGGCTTACACCGGCTATCAACGCACCAAAGATCCTCAAGCCTGCGATGAACCGGCTCAGAAAAACGGCCTTCCCACCATGACGCTCGAAGAGCCTCTCCATGCGCATGAGGCGCTCGGGTGTGACCTTCGCGTGGCGGCCCCACCGCAAGGCTATCCGGCGACCCCCTTCACGACCAGCCCAGTAGCCGACCTGAGCCCCGATCACGGTCCCTAGGATGCCGCACACGATAGCTTCCCCCAGATTCAGGTACCCCTGCTGAACAAGGACACCAGCGGCTATGAGGATGGTTTCGCCGGGGATCGGCACCCCGGTGCTCTCCAGTAGCACGCCCAGGAAGACGATCAGGTACCCATACTGGCTGGTTAAGGAGAGTATGTCGTCTAAAGTCGGCAAAGCTTACCGATGTTCATTATCGCCGAACAACCTCTTGAGCCGTAGAAGTTGCATCCAAGACGTTCGTCGAGACACACAGACGATGAAGCGGTCCCGAATTGAGGTGAACCCGGTGCGGAGATCCGGAGAGCTGGTCAATGAGCCTGTCGTCCCTAGCAAGAAGCCCAGGGCGTCATCAACGTTGCTCCCGCCATAGCTTCCGAGGGCTAAAGGGCCTGCGCCACCAGGCGCGAACATAGTTCTTCCGACTAGCGCCACCTTTTTTTCGGTCAGCAACGAAGTCCTTCCTCCTGGTAGTGCGTCTCTTCGGGCTACCCGCGAAGTTCTTCCGGCTGGCGCCCACTCTCTTGTGGCCAACCACAAAGTCCTCCCGTCCGGCAATCCTGCGGCGGAAGATCCTGCCGTTGGGGAAGCGGCCAACCAGGTCTGCTCGCCGGAAACCCGAAGCCTTCCGCCCCTCCTCACCCTCAAACGTGGAGTACAGACTCAGGCGTATACCTTGACCAGGTGGCAGATCCAATGCTCGCTGCAGCTCCTCACCCGAAAACAGATCCATCAGGTGCCCGGCTACTTCTCGCGCCCCATCCCGGACGAACACCACATAGACACCACTCAGACTGGTCCGTAGGCGTCCATCATTTAACAAGTAGCACTCGAACGAGAACATGGCGTGTTCATCCGTTCCGTCCTCCCGTAACACCAGCTCCCAGTCCCATACCACACACCGCACTCTGGCGCGTTTCTGAAGGCGAAGCGTGACGAATACGACCGTCAGCAAGAGAAGCACCCCGAGCACAATCGCCAACGCAAAATAGATGTCCATCGTGGGCCCAAGGCTCATCGCTCTAACAACCCTTTGGCTCGTCCGATCGCGAGCTTCTCAAGCAGCAGCTCGTTCTTCCTCCTGGGCATACCGGCCTCCTACCCAGTCATGCTCGTATATCTACGCATGTTTTGCCTTTCCAAAGGCGCATCTTACATACTCAGTGAAGAGACCGCGAGGTGTGGTGACCTTACTCTGACAACGCGCCGGATATTGCGGTACGGCACACCGTTTTCATGGTTATCGACGAGGGTACATCGAGGAAGAAGGCCAGAAACAGCGGAAGGAGCCGAGAAGATGAGTCCTGGCTAGTTTACCACCGGTACCCGCGATGAGCACTACAATCTCATCGCCGTGCTCTACCACGCTTTGAAAGGCGCCGATACGATCGAGTCGTACATTCTGGACGCTGCAGCGACTGGAGACGAGCAATTAATCCCTTTCTTTAGGGAGGCGCAGGACACTTACCGGCACCTAGCCGAGCAGGCCAAGGAGCTGCTGGGAATCCTTGCGCCACCCGAGGGAGGTATATCTCCAAGTGGTATCTCCGAAGGGAGACAGCCAGCAGAGGAGAGTGGGATTACGCCGGGTACCATCTCAGGTGGGACACCACCGAACGATCACCGGGCGGAAGAGGTCAGCGCCCCAACGAGGGAAGATCCTCCACCACTGAGGGCAGTTCCACCCGACCTCCCGAGAACGGAAACTCCTCCGCCCGGGGAAGATGCACCAGCGAGCCCGAGCGAGGAGCCCCCGAGCGAAGAGCATCTGCCGAGACAGGGTCCCCAGTCGTACAAGACATGCCGGACTAAACCTCAAGTATCGCTTCACAGATGTAGCGACGCGCCAAAAGTAAGCCTTTGGCAAGCCTACAGATCGAGCTTGGTACATCTTGCACTAGATAAAGGGAGGTGCGAACATTAGCGTACAGGGGTGGGTCGAGCAAGCTTTTCTACAGGCTCCTGAGGGGGAAGAATCAGTCTCCACGCTAAGAAACGCTAGTCAACCCACCCCGCCCTATCTCTACCCGCCTCCGTGTGGCGAGTTCGAGAACCAAGGCTGGGGGTGTAATCTATAAGCATCGGAGGGGAGGAAAGACCATAGTAAGCGAAATCAGAGCGATCCACGAGAAAGCGCGTCGGGGCTTGCGGGCAGCGACCGTGGAAGCCTATGGCAGGCCAGGGGCGTACGTGTCCCGTCACCGCGTCATGCAGCGGACGAACATAACTGATGTGAAAGAGTTTCAGGCAATAGCAGAGTACCTAGATCGGGAGGGATGGATAACCGAAGACGGCGATGATTATGGATACTTCGTCGTCACGGCCTCGGGTATCGACGAAACCGCAAGGTAGGGAGCCTCGGTACAAGTTAGATAGAGCGTGTGAAGGCATCTACCTGCCGTTCGTAGTCAGGGTTCTCCTGGTCATTGCCATGTCCGTAGCCGGGGTAGAGGATTAGATGGCTATTTGGTATCAAATCGCCCATCTCCCGCTGGATGTGGGCCGGGATCACTCTATCCTCCTCGCCACCGATAACGAGCGCCGGGTGCTCTATATTCGGTAGGATCGGACGATTGTCCAGGTCAAGCAGCCCCTCGAAGATACGCGCCAGCCGCTCGGGGTAGCGCGGGTCGCCGAGCAGGCGTAGCAGCGGTAAGAAGCGCTGGTACTTCTCGACCGTTTGCGGACGGTAGGTGTATTCGATGTTGCTCACACGTAGCTCATACCACCATCCCCGCCGGGCAAGCCTCATCCAGTGCTCGATAACCGCCCGAGTGTGGGGGTCGGTGCGGTGAAGAGTACAGGACAGGATCAGACCCCGCACTAGGTCATGCCGCTTGACCGCTAGCCACTGTCCGATAGGTCCGCCGGCAGAGT
>JAFAPF010000511.1 GCA_019247245.1 Rubrobacter sp.
GCTCTCCGCACCCTTCGCAGCGCCGACGAGGCCTGAAGCCTGACCCATCTCAGCGTGGGCACCCCTCAGCCTCATGCCGCAAGCACTCAACTAGCTCTGGAGCCTCTACTTGCCCAGACCGCGCTACACTAATCTTGGCCATGAAGCTTACTCCTTCGTGGTCTGGGCCTCGAGGTGCGCCAACACCGCCGAGGCCATTTCTTTGTCTGCTACTAGTCTGCTACTATATTATGCCATTATTGACTATATATTGACATATTTTTGCTCTATAATAGTCTAAGACGTAAGCTGCCAGCGTGGAGGTTGATGTTGAAAGGCTCAAGAAGCTTCGCCAGCTGCGAGCGCTGAGCCAGCAGGAACTCGCAGACGCTGCCGGCGTTGAACGAAACACCATCAGTCGTATTGAACGGGGAGACACCGGGGCCCACGGGCGCACTTTGAGAAAGTTGGCAGATGTTTTGGGCGTAGAGGTAGCCCAGCTTGTTAAGACGGAAGGTAGCGATGTCTAGCACCAAGGGTCACGGACTCAAGCGGACCATCCTCTACGCCTGCGTTTCTACCGAGGAGTAGGTCGAAGAGTGCTACTCGCTTCCTGAACAAGTCCGGGACCTTAGGCGCTACGCCCAGGCCCAAGGTTACGCTATCCTGGGTGACCCTATCGAAGACGACGGCTACTCAGGCAGGACCATGAATCGTCCGGGCTTGGCGTTAGTAAGAGAGTTGGCGGAAGATAGTGCCTTCCACATACTACTCATGGCTAAATGGAACCGACTCGGAACGTGCATCCTTGTGCACGACTCGCACGACTCAAATTACAAAAGAATTTGAGATCAGTTTCTGTGCCTTGCTAGGTAATGGCACCAAAGAGATGCGTTTAGAGCGGGTAGTGGTGGGCTAGAGCCCCAACAAACCGTTTTGGGGCAACGGCAGCCCTGCAGAGGACTTTGAGTTATTGAACCGATGAGCCAATAGCATGACGTTAACGGCCTTCTTAGAAAGGTCGTGGAAGTGTAGCTCATCAATTAGCCACGGGGGGCAACATCAGTTCTATACCATCTAGGATACTGGGCGGAACTATTTCGCAGCTTTTAATGCTTACACAACACTCCGTAACACACGTGGCCCTGTGACCGAACGCGTAATCATACACGTCTTCTAATCTTAGCCGCAGGTCCAATGATCAATGAACGACCTGGAGGTAGTATTCAGCTAGTAGAGAAAATGGTTACAGCGGTTATGGGGAAAGGAGATGTCGAAGATAGTGGGTAAGGCAGTAATCTACGATGCAGATACCCGTATGCTAACCAATCTAAGAAACGAGGAGTTGGAGCGTGTCGCTGCAGTAGTAGATCGAGACGATAGCTACTGTAGTACGTGGTTAGAAGATTATCTCGAACGGCTAGATGGAAAAGAAGCGCGTCAGGAGTACTACACACGGTTGGAACCGTACGATCTCCAATAGAAGGTTGCCCAATGCTCGACACACTGGTTTTAGCAGCTGCTCGCCCTTAGGGTAGCGGGACACTCTTATTGCTCGTAGCACTGGACGCCTTGAGGTTGCCTGGTAGTTACCCTGTTGGAAACTGCTACCTTTGGTGCTTCTCGGAAACTCGCCTACCTACATAGTGGTGGAGATTTTGGCACTACCTCTGATCCTAGGACTTGGCATCCTCGGTAGGATTGCGGATGTCCATATGCCAGATAAGGCCGTCCCGAACCTGGTAGATATGCTGCACCGTTCCCTCCAAGAGAGTGTTGCCATCCTTATCCAGCACGCGCACATCCTCGGTAAGACCTCACTCATCCTTTAACCGCTCCTTCTAGGAGTACCGACAGTATCTGCTTGCGGATGGAAAGGTACGCGACCAAGGCTGGGAGGGTGGCGAGGGTCGCCGCCGCCATGATGTTGCCCCATTGGGTCCCGCCCTCTCCGCTTGCGAACTGGGTGACTCCCACCGTCATGATGTACATCTTCGGGTCACGGGCAACCAAGAGCGGCCAGACGTACTCGTTCCACGTGGTGATGAACACGAAGACAGCTAGAGCCGCAACCGCTGCCCGATTCGCCGGTAGAACAACACGCCAGATGATGCTCCACTCGCTGGCCCCATCAACCCGTGCGGCATCTATGACGCTCTGGGGGAAGGCTTTGAAGTGCTGCCTGAGCAAGAAGATCCCGTAGGCGCTCGCCACCTGGGGCAGGATAAGCCCCGGGAAAGTGTCAAGCAGACCCAAGCTGGAGACTAGGATGTAGTTCGGCACGTAGAAGACGACGAACGGTACGGGTAGGGTAAGCAGGAACGCCGCAAAGAGGACGTTCACTCCCCGGAAGCTCATACGCCCTAAAGCGTAGGCGGCAGGGATGGCGATCAAGATCTGACCGAGTGTCACTCCGCTGGCGAAGATCACGCTGTTGAAGAACTGGCGCGCGATGTTGGTCCTGCTAACCACCTCGAGGTAGTTTCCCAGTGTGGGAGACGCAGGGATCGGGTTGAGGGGGTTGGCGAAGACGGTCTGCGAGGACTTGAAGCTCAAGCCGAGCATCCAGATTAGCGGTACGAGGCTGGTAAGCACGACCAGCGCTAGGATCACGTGGCTCAAGACCCGCCTTAGGCTGCTACCGCTCATAAGACAAGCTCCGATCCAGGATCCTGAATTGCCATATGGCGGCTCCACCCAACAAGAGTATAGTCACTACCGCCTCGGCGCTCGCTTTACCGACCTGGAAAAACTGGAAGCCGTCCTTGTAGATGGTGTAGAGCAGGTTGTCCGAGCTCTCGCTCGGTCCTCCCCGAGTGAGGATCTCTATAGGGACGAAGGCGTTGGGTAGCGCCTGGAGGATCGAGGTGAGTGCCACGAACAAAAGTGTCGGCATCAAAAGTGGTATGATCACCGACCTCAAGAGCGGCCAGCCAGTCGCGCCGTCGATCTGGGCTGCCTCCAGGTACTCTCTGGGGATAGCCATAAGACCTGCCAGAGAGATCAGATAGTTGAAGCCCATGAACTGCCAGGCTGCGACTACCCCTACCGCCCCGAGCGCGGTGTTAGGGTTGTTTAGCCAGTTCACTTGCGACAGACCGAAGACCGAGAGTAAGGTATTTAAGAGCCCACCCGTAGGTAAGTAGATCCACTGCCAAAGCAGGGACCCGATCGCGACAGCGACCATTGTAGGAGTGAAGAGCAACGACTGGTAGAGGTCGGTGTAGCTTCTCCCTGCCTTCAGCGTCAGCATGGCGAGCCCCAAAGGAAGCAGGAAGTTACCCAAAAGGGCGATAAGTATATACAACAGAGTCTGGAGCAGAATCCCAAGGAATTTCGGGTCCGTCAGCAATGAGGTGAAGTTATTCAACCCCACAAACGTCC
>JAFAPF010000427.1 GCA_019247245.1 Rubrobacter sp.
AGCGCCCCTACTTCCCAAAGGTGGCTTCACCGAGAAGGTTGCAGTACCAGCTTCGGGGGTTGTCTTCCGCGTCCCGGATACGATGTCGTTTGAGGTCGCTGCGGCGATTAACCTCGTCTATCAGACTGCCTTTTTCGGTCTTCTGGCGGGCGAATCTTGAAGGCGAGACCGTCTTGGTACATGCGGACGCCGGGGGCGTAAGCTCGGCTGCCATACAGCTCGCGGTGGCGGCCGGTGCACGGGTAATCTCTACGGCCGGGGGCAGAGAAGACCGAAACCTGCCGGAAGCTCGGGGCCGAAATCTCTGTGGACTATGAAGAGGAGGACTTTGTCGATATTGTCAAAAAGGCCACCGACGGGCGCGGGGCGGACATCATCTTCGATCCTGTGGGAGGCGACGTGTTCGACCTCTCGAGGAAATGCGTAAGCTTCGAGGGACGCATCGTCGTTGTGGGGTTCACGGGTGGCAGGATGGCTGAGGCTCCTACTAACCATGTTTTGTTGAAGAATTATTCTATCGTTGGTCTGCACTGGGGACTTTACAATACGTTTTGGCCCGAACTCGTTGCCCAAACCCATGAAGGTCTCGTCGAGCTTTACGAGGAGGGTGAGATAGACCTTCTCATCTACAAAACGGTCCCCTTCGAGGAGGTGCCAGAGGCGCTGGAACTTCTCGGGAGCCGGAAGACCTATGGCAACTCATCACCCAGATCAAAGGCCGGAGTGGACACTAGTCTTGCTGTATCCCGATAATATAGAGCTAAAACGGGGCGGTGGCGATCGAAAGCTAGGCCGCTATCAACTGGGGCCGCGAGAAGATGGGAGATCGCAGGCACTGGCGTTCAACAGACATTTACCGCGATGCAGTTATGGAGATCCTACGCGCTGAGCCAAAGGAGCTCATCGGCCGGCGGTTCACCGATGAGGCTATTCTTCACGAACGTGGTTGAAGCCAAGAGGATCTCGACGCCTACTGGCTCGGCCACGGTCCACTCGAGCTTCGCCAGAAGATGCCTATGCATCAGAGCAGAAGGACGGCCGTCGATCCACACTAGACGATGGTTGTGAGCCGATTAGCCTCTTCGAACACAAGAACTGGAGGGATTTATGCGAGTACGATCAGGGTTGAGCGGGTAACTAGCGTTGCAGAAAAGGGTAGGTAAGCACAACGGGAAAGGGGTAGAGAGGAGTATGGAGAAGGTTTATCGCACGGAGCTGACACCTGTGAGCTTCCTCAGGCGTAGCGCTTACATGTTCCCAAATAAAACCGCTATCGTTCACGGCGATAGGCGCTACACCTACCAGCAGTTCGAAGAAAGGGTCAACCGCCTGGCCTCTCGCCTTTATCAATCAGGCTTCCAGAAAGGTGAGAGGATCGCTTTTCTGTGTCCGAACATTCCCCCGATGCTTGAGGGGACCTTCGCTGTGCCTTTGGTGGGGTTGGTGCTAGTGGCTATAAACACCCGTCTTAGTGCAGGGGAGGTTGAGTACATAGTAGAGCACTCCAACTCGAAGATGGTCTTTGTGGATTCAGAGCTTGAAGAGCTGCTCGAAGGAGTAGAAGACATAGAGGTGGTTCGTATAGAGGATACTGGGGATGAGGGTGATCCTTACGAGGACTATCTGGCTGAGGGATCGCCAGCGGCGGTAGAGAGCGTTCTGGAGGACGAGGAAGAAACCATCTCCATCAATTACACCTCGGGAACCACAGGGCAGCCGAAAGGCGTGATGTACAGTCATAGGGGTGCCTACCTCAACGCGCTCGCTCAAGCAATCGAGCTGCAGATGAACGCCGAGACGAAGTACTTGTGGACATTGCCGATGTTCCACTGTAACGGCTGGACCTTCCCTTGGGCCGTGACCGCGATAGCGGGTACGCACGTGTGTCTAAGGAAGGTTGAACCAGGCAAGATATGGGAGCTCTTTGAGTCAGAGGGCATAACGCACTACTGTGCTGCGCCCACGGTGCAGATTCCGCTCGCCAACCACGAAGACGCCCACGAGCTCGACCATCAGGTCATTACCGCGATCGGGGGTGCTCCCCCGTCGCCGACACTTCTCGCGCAGTTCGAGAGCTTAAACATAAGCTGCATCCACCTCTACGGGCTCACCGAAACCTATGGGCCAAACACCATCTGTGAGTGGCACTCGGAGTGGAGCGAGTTGCCGAGGGAAGAACAGGCCAAGTTGCTCGCCCGTCAGGGTCAGGGGCATGTCACTGCGGGTCTCGCAAAGGTCGTGGATGACGAGATGAATAACATCCCTAAGGATGGGGAGACGATGGGCGAGATTATTATGTGTGGCAACACCGTGATGAAGGGATACTTCGACGACCAGGAGGCTACCAAGCAAGCCTTTGAGGGCGGTTGGTTCCACTCAGAGGACATCGCTGTGTGGCACCCCGACGGATACGTGGAGGTCAGAGATCGGGACAAGGATGTCATAATCTCCGGCGGAGAGAATATCTCGTCCGTCGAGGTTGAGCAGACTATTGCCGAGCACCCGGCTGTGATGGAAGCAGCTGTAGTCTCTATACCTGACGAGCAGTGGGGCGAGCGTCCAAAGGCCTTCGTCACCATTAAGAAGGGCGAAGAAGCGACAGAACAGGAGATCATAGACTTTTGTAAGGAGCATATCGCCCGCTTCAAGGCTCCGGCGAGCGTAGAGTTCAGTGAGGAGCTACCTAAGACCTCTACCGGCAAGATCCAGAAGTTCATGCTGCGCGAGAAAGAGTGGGAAGGACAGGAACGACGCGTCGGCTAACCGGGGCACCGTACACGCGTGCTGTGTGGCGACCGTTACTTTGTCCCTTTGGGACATGCGAACGGGGAAAGGGCATGTCGAGTGCAACTAGGGTGTTAGAGAGGTTGCAATTTTGGTCGACTTCGATTTAGGCGATAGACTCCAGCAGGTTAGGGAAAGGGTCCACCGGTTCATCGATACGGAGGTTATTCCATCCGAAGAGGAACTCGGTCATGACTATGAGAAGTTAGAGGCGCTGCGTGAGGAGCTTCAAGCTAAGGCAAAGAAAGCCCAGGTCTTCCTTCCTCACTTACCTCAGAAGCTTGGTGGTCTGGGATTAAACTGGAGACAAACCGCAGTAGTCCTCGAGGAAGCAGGTCGGAGCCTTTTGGGTCCACAGGCCCTCAACGCCGCTGCTCCAGACGAGGGCAACATGCACCTGCTCAGCCATGTAGCGGACGAGGAGCAAAGTACCCGCTATCTACACCCTCTGGCTAGAGGTGAGATACGCTCGTGTTTTGCCATGACGGAGCCGGCTCCGGGGGCTGGCTCGGATCCCAGCCTGCTCCGCTCTGTCGCTGAAAGGAAAAATGGTAAGTGGTCGATCAACGGTACCAAGTGGTTTATTACCGGCGCGGAAGGGGCGGCGTTTACTATAGTCCTGGTCCAGACTCTGGAAGGTCCTACCATGTTCTTGGTAGACGCCAACAACCCCGGGTTTAGCTTGCAGCGAACCATCCCCACGATGGATATGTTCATGCCGGGAGGACATGGACAGATTGATTTCATCGACTGCCTCGTAGACGACGATGCTGTGTTGGGCGAAGTAGGCAAGGGATTTGAGCATGCTCAAGTCCGGTTGGGTCCGGCGCGTCTCACCCACTGCATGCGCTGGTTGGGAATCGCGGGGCGGTCTATGGAGATCGCCACTCGCTATGCCCTTGAGCGGGATTCGTTCGGCAGCAAGCTTTCCGAACACCAGGCGATACAGTGGATGGTGGCGGATTCGTACACGGAAATGCACGCCGCACGACTGATGATTTGGCATGCTGCCTGGAAGCTTGACCAGGGTGAGCGAGCGCGGCAGGAAACCTCTATGACCAAGATATTCGTTGCCGAAACGATCGGTCGGGTAATCGACCGTTCGCTCCAGATTTGCGGAGCCTTGGGTGTGTCCGAAGATACTCCTTTGAGCCACTTCTACCGGGAGGCACGGCCGTTTAGGATCTACGATGGTCCCAGCGAGGTTCACCGGAGCTCCATAGCCCGCCGGATCTTTAGAGAAGCCGATCAAACGTGAGCCAAAACTGGACCGAAGAGCTTGGTGAGCCTTTAAGCACCTTTCTTGAGGTGCCCGTAGAGGTCGAGCGTGTAGAGCTTATACCGGGGGGCGCTTCTAAGGATACCTGTGTAGTGGATGCCGTAACCCCCGAAAGAGAGCTAGAACTGCTCGTCCGCCGCGCAGCCGGCGGGACCATATACTCCGATACGCTCTCGCTCGAGCAGGAATGCAAGGTTCTGCAGGCAGCGTACAAAGCGGGGATCAAGACGCCAAAGCCCTATGGTTACCTCGAAGACCTCGCGGGGCGTGAAGCCTTCGTGATGGAGCGCCTTGAAGGGGAGAGTGTCGGTCGGCGGATAGTGCAAAAGCCAGAGTTCGAAACGACACGTGAGGTACTCCCCAAACAACTAGCCGAAGAGTTGTCTAAGATACACGCTATATCCCTCGAGCAGCTTCCGTCTCTGCCAGGCGGCCGGATCGGTCCGGCCGCAGACTACGTGCTCTCGACCTTAGAGCGGGAGCTAGACGCACTGGAAGAACCCCACCCGGTAATCGAGCTAGGACTTTCATGGTTGCGCGAGCATGTTCCCGTGAGTCATGGGACAGTTCTGAATCACGGCGACTTTCGTGTGGGGAACTTCTTGGTAGATGAGGAGGGGTTGGTGGGGATATTGGACTGGGAGTTCGCCCATCTCGGCGATCCGGTCGAGGATCTGGCTTGGCCCTTGGTGAGGGCCTGGCGGTTTGGGAAGGATCATCTCCGTCTCGGAGGTATAGGCGAAGCCGAGCCTTACCTCGAACACTACAACACCCTTGCCGGGCGTCAAGTTACCCTCGAAGAGCTCTTTTACTGGGAAGTGGCGGGCAACGTGAGATGGGCTATCGGTTCGCTAAATCAGGCCAAACGACA
The DNA here is from genome assembly GCA_019247245.1 of Rubrobacter sp. Lineage (GTDB taxonomy): Bacteria > Actinomycetota > Rubrobacteria > Rubrobacterales > Rubrobacteraceae > Rubrobacter_F. The sequence continues at coordinate 4,935 of JAFAPF010000427.1, forward strand.
CCTCTCCGGCCAGGAGCGTAATGTAGAGCTTGCCGTTATAGGACGTCTGGCTTCGGAGGTAGAGTACGAAATACTCTCTCTGCTCGAAAGGGGAAGCTGATGCAGGACCGGCCCTCTGCTGACGAGCTTGTTAGAGCGGTCCGGGAGTTTCTGGAAGCGGAGATTCTTCCTGACTTGGACGATCCACGTGCCAGGTTCCGCACGCGGGTAGCGATGAACGCACTGAACATACTAGAGCGTGAGCTTGAGCAGGAAGAGACCCTCCTCAGAGAGGAGCTTGCGCGCCTCGCCGCCCTATTGGGAGAGGATCCTGCTACACCCGACTCGCTAGAGAAGCTTAAAGCCCGAGTCATAGAACTCAACCGGGATCTGGCACAGAGCATTCGCCAGGGAGAAGTGCCCGAGGGCACCCTTGAACGCTTGAAGCAAACCGTTACGGACAAGCTCAAGGTAGCGAGCCCCCGCTACCTTGAGCGCTACGAGTAAAGCTCATCCCTTATAAACAGTTCCTGGTTTTTGGGATCTTCACCCGGCTAGAGACTTCATATGGAGGCTTCGGATTCGCGAGACCGGAGGCAAAAGACCGGAAAGGTGGGAGGGTAGGAAAGCTTGGCAGTACTTCTCACGCGCATTTGTTACGTACCCTAATCGGGTCTAAGAGGCTTTGAGACGCGCGGCGATCAGGTCGGCGTAGGCCTGCTGGCCCTCGGGCTGGAGGTGGATCCCATCTTCCACAAAGAAATCGGGCCGGTCAGCGCTCGCAGCGTGCCAATCGATGAGTACAGTATTGGGGTACTCCGGCACCTTCTCGGCCAGCATGTTGTTGTTCGGCTGTTCCCAGGTGCGCGGGGCTTTCACGTTCACGAACGCTACCTTGCGCACATCCGCCAGTATGCGCATTATCTCATCGAACTGCTCGGCGGTGAAGGTGCCATTGGTACCGATGTGAACGACCACGACATCGCCCAGCTGACCAGCGGCACGCCGTCTTTGCAGCACGGCGATCGCGTCTACGGCTTGGAAGCCTACGTCCGCTTGGATGGCGGGGTTATCGAGGGCTCGGTTGAGCTCCCCAGCGGCGCCGACCATCACCGAGTCGCCTACGGCGGTGACCGGTCCCATAGGGGCTGTGGACGCAGTGGCGGGGCTGGCGTTGGAAGCCGTCTCGGTTTTAGATGCGGGGCTCTCAGCCTCGGTATCGGACGCGTTGGTTGAGGCCTCAGTATCGGTCTCTGATGTGCTGCCCTCGGTATGGACCCCCTCCACAGAGAGATAGGAGGGAGGAGCTGGTGGTTGGGCGTGTGCCACAGCCAAGCCGAGTACCACGCAGAGTGCCATGCATGTCCCTACGGTCCCGACCCACTGGGCACCGAGCCGCCAGCGGCGGGCGCCTTGCGCCTCGCGCAACGCGTTCCAGGCTCGCCCGAGCGCACCAGTGCGTATCGGCGTTTCGACGTAGCGGTAGGAGAGCCCCGCGAGCACGAACGTCACCACCAGTCGCAAGACCAGCAGTGGCAAGCCACCGATAGGCACGTCGAACTCGGGTCGGGTGACCACGAATACAGGCCAGTGCCACAGGTAGATCCCGTACGACCGCACTCCGACCCACCGCAGTGGCCACCACTCCAGCAGACTCGCGAATAGACGCGTGAGTGGATGGACGACGACCGTGATTGCTACGGCAGTAGTGAGCGCAACCAATGTCAAGCCACCCTGAAAGAGGAACGGCTGAGTTTCGTCGAGCCGGATACAGAAAAAGACGAGTCCAGCGAGCGCGGCCAAGCCGATTATGTCGAGAAGTAACGGCGAGGCCCATCCCGCCTGCAGCTGATGTCGTCCCGGCTCCCACAAGAAAGCGAGCGCGACCCCGATGAGCAGCCCAGCAGCCCGGGTATCGGTCCCATAGTAGATCCGGGAAGGATCAACGTTGGGCTGGTAGAGAATCGCCATCAACGAGGCTGACGCTACCGCACCCGCAATGACGGCAAGTAACACACGGCGACGGCGCAAACGCATCATCTCAGGTGTGAGCGGCACGTGGCGGCGTAGCCAGCGTAAGCGTGCCATCCCAATGATGAACAACAGCGGCCACAGTAGGTAAAATTGCTCTTCAACCGCAAGTGACCACAGGTGCTGCAACGGTGGCGGTCGTCCGACGATCTCGAAGTAGGGCTTGTTAGCCAGTATGAGGTACCAGTTAGTCACGTACCCGAATGCCGCTATCGCATCATCGCGTAGCCCCGCGACCTCACCGGGCAGAAACACGACGGCGAATGCGAGGGTGACTACGAGCAACAGGTACAGCGCGGGAAGGAGCCGGCGCGCGCGCCGTAGCCAGAAGGCTGCGAGGTCAATGCGACCCCGCTGGCGCCACTCCGCCAGCAGCAGCGAGGTGATCAAATACCCACTTATGACGAAGAAGATCTCGACGCCGAGGAAGCCTCCCGGTATCCAGGGCAGCTCGGCGTGGTAGAGGAGTACGGCTATAACGGCGAACGCACGCAGCCCATTGAGACCAGGCAGGTAAGGCAGCCACGCGCCTCCTCCGGCCTTCCGGTCACTACGCCCGCCGACCTTGGGCGTATGTAAAGTACCTTGTGGCGTTCTCCTATTTGCGTGTGTGACGCTGGTGGAGGATGGATCTTGCTGCAACGGCACGTCCTTTGTCCCTGCTCTTGCTAGCCAAAGAAGACGAATATAGCATAGTCTGGATCACTACTGGTACTTTAACCATTGGTATATCTTCAAGCCTGAATCGCCACGCTTTCTTGGAAGTAAAGCCTCTCGCCATATGCTGCTCCTTTCGGTCCTTGGCTCAACACTCTCACCAGTGAAACTGCCATAGTGTGATTTAGCGCTCAACGTCTCGAAAGAAACGCTTTGAAAGAGCTATGATGAGCCGAGGCAACTACAGTTAAAGAAAAGGAAAGCGACCAGGATGTTCACGCCTGAGACAATGCAAGAAGCGATGAGCGGTCGGGAATCTTGAAGGCACACGCTAGTGCAAGGACTACCACCGGAAAACTCAGTAACAGCAAAACAGCCAATATATAAGCTCTCAACAAGCTCCACCACCGCATCAGATCAACCTAAAAGTAGCGTCTGGGCTTGTAGATTGAAAGCCCTATACTTTCAGGTAATAAAGAGATAACCTTACTACAATCCGATGAACAAGCTAGGGTGGCTGGAGCGCTGGTAAGGCGGAGCGCTTTCCCGTCCTTGCCACCTATAGAGGCCTCGTGGATGACAAAGAACCATCCCAACTATTAGTGAGCGGAGGAGAAGTGGGAGTAGATAGGCTAATTTCGCGCTCAAGGCGTCACCTCCGCCGCTATGGGTTAAGGGCTACACTATATAAAGCAGCACAGCGTTTCCGAGAGAGTGTATACCTCCGCGAAACTCACGTCTGGTACGAACTATCCCTTGACACCGAGCGTCCACGAGTACCTTTGCCGCCAGGGCTTACGCTTGTTCAAGGCGGTGATGATGATCTGCCGCTACTCGATGAACTCCCAACCACACCGGACGAGAAGGAAGCAAGGAAGCGGCTGGAAGCTGGTGCCGATCTTTGGTTTGTCTTAGATGGCCGGCAGCCTTCCTTTGCTTGCTGGATCTTTCACGAATCCCTCCCGATGCTAGCCGCCCCGGATGGCCAGCTTGTGTTGCCAGCCGGGATCGTTTGTTTGGAGAATTCGGTCACCTCGGCGGCCTACCGAGGTCGGGGAGTTGCACCTGCTGCCTGGTCTAATATCGTAGATACGCTCGAGGAGTTGGGTGAAGCCAAGGTTATTATCACCAAGATCGAAGAAAGCAACATAGCGTCCCGGCGAGCTATATTGAAGAGTGGCTTTCAAGAAAGCGCAACGATGTACTTCAGGCTAGTAGGATTTTGGCGGCGTACCACAGTGCGAAGGAAGTCGGGCGTGACTGCTGACTGGCTTGCCAAAGCCCTCCAGAAGGAGTCTCTATGAAAGATCCACGGCGCGAAAACGCGGAACCGAGGTATAGGTAGCTTCTTAGTAACCATACATAGACTAGATGCCCCTAGATGCTCTATCTCTGTGTGTAAAGCCTAAGAGGCGCTAGCTGCCGATAACTAGAAATGTCGTAAACCGAGCTTTCGGTGTTAGAGCCTGTTATGAACTTTCTGGGTCGGGGCGGTAGCATGGGTGTATGGATACACGCAAAACCTACCCCAGTGATGTGAGTGCCGACGAGTGGGCGTTCGTCGCGCCTTATCTGACGCTGATGAAGGAGG
>JAFAPF010000096.1 GCA_019247245.1 Rubrobacter sp.
ATACCGGCTACAATCCTCTTCTTTTAGAGAACCTTATAGTAGGGAAGAGTCGCCAGATACCTGTAGACTTCTTTATACGAGTTGCTGATGCTCTCAAACTCAGTACAGAAGAGAAGGATGCCTTGGTACGCTCGTGGGCATTTGGAATCGAGAAGCGCAGTTGGCACTTGTCTAGCGCCTGACTCACAGAGCCGCCAGAATCATCAGTAGAGTCCTCTTTGGCGCTGGATAATAGGATCTACTACTAGAAGAGTAGATAACACTTCCCAGAAAGCCGTACAGGGTCCAAGGAGCGCCTCATGGATTTATTTCGTAAGCGGGTTTCCCGTTTGCCAAAAGACGGCCGACGTGCGGTGTAAAGGGCTTTGTCCCTTTACACCAAGAGGCGGACGGCACACGAGGCGGACGGCACACACTGGAACCCAGAAGCCTCAGTAAGCTACTTCGAGAAGGAGCGTATCAGCCTACTGACCGAAGGACGATTGGTACGCTTTCTCGCACATGCAGCGAGTTCCATCGCACCGTGTATTTTTGCCGGGCGGCTTCCTTAGTTTTCGAACCGTTTCTACTAAAGAGAGCTAAGACATCCTCCGCTTACGCTAGAAGACAAACCCACGCTATAGGATTAGGGTACTACTGGCTGACAGTCTGGTGCTCTATTAGAGCGAGCCGTAGAGGTAGCTCGTAGCGAGCGATCGGTGCGGGCGCCATTTCTCACCGAGGAGATCTACCTCCTTAGAAGAAGGGAGCGAGGGTAGCTCGTACGCCCTTTGTACAGCCTTACGTATACCGAGGTCGCCCGAGGGGAGAACGTCGGGACGTCCGAGGTCAACCAGCAGCACCATGTCCGCAGACCACTTCCCTATACCCTTCGCTGCTGTGAGCTGCTTTCGCACCTCGGCGTCGGACAGTTCAGCGAGGCTCTCAAGCTGGAGGATGCCCTCTTCGATGCGCTGGGCGAGGTCCCGTGCGTAAGAGATTTTCTGTCGTGACAGGCCAACCGATCGCAGCCGTTCGGGCTCGATAGCCAAAAGCCGCGCGGGCGTTGGCGCTTCGCCGTCGAAGAGTGTGGCTAGACGGCCAAGGATTGCTCTGGCAGCGCCGACTGAGATTTGCTGGCCGACGATCTGACGTAATAACGAGCCAAAGAGGTCTACGGCTGGTAGCTCCCCACACCAAGCGCGTTGCCAAGTATGCGGATCGGGGTGTGGTTGAGTAACTATAAGGCGAGCCATTACAGTATCGCACGCGCGCAGGGCTGCGCGTGCCTCTTCGAGACATGTCGTACTCATGTCCGTCACCTTGTTCATCAAGCCTCCTCTAAGCCTATGTTTTCGAGCCTTGTCGCCTACTACCTCGGATGAGACCATCGCGAGTCCTCTGCTGCCATCCCGGTTACTGGCTCGCTGTCCTCTTCACATTCCCACACTACTGCAGCTCACTTGAGAGTGCACCGTGGCTTGACTTCTATATTATCCCTATTGGGCTTCATGCTGCAGAGGTGAAGAAGTGACAGAGCAGATGATTATTAGGTTAGCGTTGGCTTTATCTGAGGGACCTCCTCACCTAAGAGAGCGCTAAAGCTCACCTCTGCGGCGTGTACACTGTATAAACGACCTCCGAAAGGCATTTTCCTTTTTATGCGTTGGCCCGTTGCTCCCCTTCATCTACAGGTGCGAACAGTACATAGCTCACTACCATAAGAGGAGCAATATTGAGACTGCTCACAGCTGATAAAGGATGAGTTTCGCGGTTCTCTAAAGAGCAAGAGCGATACTAGGCAGGTAAACTCCTACCGATGCCAGGGTTCCGGTTTTAGCCTCGGCATTTTTCGCGCAGAAATCTGGCATCGACCAGATTTTCTGGGTCGCAGGCAGAGTTGTTACCCCTTACCAACCCAGGCGGTTAACGGTGTACACTCACGAAAATCTATAAGAGGGAATGTGCTCGTGTGCAGGAGTTTTTCAATGTCAGCGAACAACCACGACGCTACGACTTCGCCTTCGTATGGTGGAAGTCACAAATTCAGATCTCGTCAGTGTCTACTCTAAAGGTTCGCCGATTTGCAGGTAAAACGCAAGAAAAGCGAAAAGGCCAGGTTTTTGGCGGCCTTATACTAACCTCACCGCAACACCCTTTGTGCAGACAGGAAGTTAAGGCTCTTCGTAGCGGCTGATCCCGAAAACGAGATAATTATATGGAATCAACTGTGTGGGGTTAACTCGGTTCATCACTTGCTCGCTGCTAGGGGTGTACACCCACTCGCGCCAGTCCCATACAGTTTGCAGTCTGCTCGGGTATTGGGAGTTGGCGCAACTGAGCGGCGAACCTTCACTGAGGATGACACCAACTTCCTCCAAGCCGTCGCTGAGGTACTCGCTACGGCCAGATAGAGCAGCACAGCATAGTCAGGCCTTCACCCGATTAAGGAGTAAGCGGCAATCCATCGCTAGTAGGTGGAACTTCCTGCGCGTAGTATTCCTTTAGGCGCTATTTCGCACCAGATCTGTCTCCTACATCTCGGGGGCAAAAGGCCACCAGTCGCAAGGACGACGCAAACTCTCGGCGCATAGCCTCAGTCTTGTCCACTGGGTAGCCAAACACTTTGGCAAAGATCTGAAAGGCCAGCGGGTGGTGCAGCTCGTAGTCGGTAATCACGGCGTAGTTCTCCTGTGGGCCCAAAAACCGCTGCTCCGGTACGTAGCACTCGCCTCCAGTTTGAACCTCTAGTGCTGGGGTTACTTTTATGTTGCCATACAGTCTGCTTTCTCCCCCCAGCCACAGAGCACTACGCTTTCCTTAATAGCCGGGTCGTAGCGGATCACCTCCAACACTGTCCCTCGAAGCAGTGCGCTCCTACGTCCGCGGTGGATCAGCAAGAGGCCCCGGTGGCCAAGTAGCCAACCCGGATTGAGGCGGTACAGGTAAATTGGTAGGCGGAAAGTGAGCCTTAATATGCCCGATTGTTTTGATTTGAACCAGCGGAGGATCGGATTTCGCAAGCTTAATGCAGGAGCGTCTTTCACGTTTCCTCCTTGATCGTCATAAAGTATGCCATGCGATTTATACAAACGAGAAACGCACGACCCCGCCATACCCAACGACCATTGCAGAGCCCCCCTCTCAAACTCTAAAACCACTCAGTTTCCGAGAAACACTAGAAGTGGCAGCCTGCCCGTGCAAGCTGCTTCTTTATAGCTGCAGCAAATTCTGGCTATTGACCCGGTTCGGGACCAAGCCAATCTTTGGCCTCGATGAGGCGTTTGCCAAGAACGGCTACCAACTATCAGAGGCACCGAAACCACGGCAAGCAGCGTAGCGAGAGCTTTTGCTGCCGTGTGGGTATGAAGAACGCCTATTCTCGGACGATCGCACGTACAAGTGTTACAACTCATCGCATGCTTATCCAACCGGGTGAATGTGAGGTCATTCTCCTGACTTCAAACCGAATGTATTAGGAAGATTGTTGGGGGGCTGGAATCGTAGGTCAGAAGGGGTCTTGCCTAAATATTTGTACATTAATTTTATCGTTCGACGAAGGAGACATTCCCCGTTTCATTTCTCTCACCCTCTTTCTGCAACGTTTCTTTTGCATCTTCGCATCCCTGATTGATTAATGCTTCTATCCTTTCTGGGGAGAAATCTATGTCTCTTGAGATACTCTCGTAAGGAAGCGGGGAGCGTTCGATTCGCGTAACCTCCAAATTGATATGGTTTTGATGGAGTTCTTGGTATTCCTCTTTCTCGTCGTTTGGGTTCTTCGTCTCGCTCAGTTTTTGGTGCTCCTCGTACTCCTTCTCGATCAAATCTTTGAGTTCGGAAGGCGCCAGCGTCTTGGACAGTTCGTAGAGTTGAGGAATGAGTTCGATATGCTTAAGAGCCCTTTTAGCACTCCTAGCGTATCGATTCATCAGGTCACCAACCCCATAATGCCTCGTTTTATCTGCGTAGGAAATCTCGTTTATCCGCCCCAAGACCTCCCACACATTCTGTGCTGGGGGGCTACGCCGCGGGAAGACATCCACGATGTAGACCTTCTGGCATGTGTCCACCTCCTCGGCCAGGGAAGCCTCATCTTCAAGCGCATACAGAACATCTCGTAAGGGAGTATTGGCCCACAAGCCTCCATCCCAATACCGTCCACTCTCGATTGTCTTCTCCGGAAAAGCGGGGGGAAGACTGCCACTGGCCACCACGTGCTCAGCAGTAATGGACTGCTTCAAACTATCAAAAGCCACCCCCCTTCCCTCATCTATATCCACAGCCGTAATTATTACGCGTGGGTCGGTTGCATTAGGACCGTAGCAACCGTTAGGGGAATGAGGAGTGCTCTTAAAGTATCGTTCTACTGTTTTCTCCATTGGCCGTGTGTCATAAAAGTGTGTGAAATGCGACCAGAAGATGGAAGGGAGAAACTGCCATCCCGGTAAACGGGGGGTAAAGAGACGAGGATGCCCATTCAATAGAGTTGTCCATACCGCATTCCATCTTCGCGATTCTTCGGAAACAGGAACAGGGTAGGGGAAGGCGAGAGAAGGAACGGCAAGATCTCTTTTCCACATCGATTCTAGGTCGCCGCACCATGATCTTCTTTGCCATAGTTTAGGCTGATGATGCTCGCGTTGAGAGCTCCTATAGATGTACCGGCCGCAATCCTCAGATCTTGTTCATGCTCTTTTAGATGACGCACTAGTGCCTTGTAGGCTCCGCATTCGTACGCTCCTAATGCTCCACCTCCCTGCAGCACGAGAATGGCTCTTGTACTCACTCTCTCCTGTTTGTCCTCTCCTACGTAGATAGCTCAGGCAATTGCAGACGAGCACTCAAATTCTTAGCGTTCTGCCGCTAACCCTAGAACTCGTTGTTGCTTCTAATCCGGCTCTCGCTCTCAGGTCTTGAGCTTGGGCGACTGCTCGACAAAGAAATCTAGCGACCCTGGCTGAGCAAAGAATATTTGTTCACCATCCTCTCCGCAGCTATTCCGCTGGCCCTCCGCTTCTGTTCAGCGGGCTGTCCACCCACCGTCTATGGTCAAAGATGCACCGTTTATAAAAGAAGCTTCGGGTGCACAGAGGTACGCCACCATCTCGGCGACTTCCTCGGGCTCGATGAGGCGTTTTATTGTGGGCTCGGTGAGCATAATCTTCTCTAT
>JAFAPF010000417.1 GCA_019247245.1 Rubrobacter sp.
GATCCCAAGGAGGGAGATGAGTAGAGGCAAAACCAGCAGCCACAAAAACGTCATTTTTGTCGGCGTTGCGCTAGGCATGCTGGCCGCTGCCGCAAGCCAAACCATCGTCTCGCCGGCCCTGTCAGTGATCATCGCTGAGCTAGGTGAGGTCGAGCACTACAGCTGGGTTGCTACCTCTACACTCTTGGCCTCGGCAATATCCATACCCTTGGTAGGCAAGCTCTCGGATATCTACGGTCATCGCGGTTTCTACATCGGTGGGCTCATAGTCTTCATGCTCGGATCGATCCTGGCCGGAGCAGCTCAAAACTTCTGGTGGCTAATAGGAGCACGCGTTCTTCAGGGCTTCGGGATGGGCACGGTCCTTCCCCTCGCCCAGACGATCGTCGGCGATATCCTCAGCCCGCGCGAGCGGGGCAAATACATGGGATACTTGGGCGGGATTTTTGGGGTTGCCTCTATCAGCGGCCCGCTCTTGGGAGGCTGGATCACCGACAACTTCTCCTGGCGGTGGCTCTTCTACATCAACCTGCCGATCGGCATCGCGGCGCTTGCTTTCGTCGTCTCTCACCTGCACCTGCCACACACCTCCAAGAAACACTCATTGGATTACTTAGGGTTCGTCACGCTGGGCCTGGGGCTTTTGTTGCTGTGTTGCTTGCAACCTTCTCTGGGCCGGCAGGAAGCATCCGTGGGGCTCTTGGCAGGTCCTCTCCCTGTACTCAGTGGGTGCATTGATGCTCGCTATATTCATCATCAACGAAAGGTACGCTGAGGAACCGGTAATCCCCCTGGGGCTTTGGACGAGCCCTATCTTCACGCTCTCGAACATCGCAAACGTAGCTGTCTCGATGGGGATGTTCGTGGCTATCTACTATATACCGGTATTCGCGCAGGGTGTTCTGGGTGTATCCGTCACCAACTCCGGAACCATAACGATACCGCTTATGGCCTCCATGATTCTGGTGAACATCATAGTAGGTCGCCTCATAACCCGGACCGGCCGCTACAAGGGTTTTATCCTTGCGGGTACACTCGTTATGATCTTGGGATACGTGCTGCTGAGAACCAGCTCGGGTACGACTCCTCCCAAAACAACGTCCGGCTGGACCTGATCGTCGTTGGAGTCGGCTTAGGAGCAGTCCTGCAAACCTATACGCTAATCGTACAGAACGCCGCTTAAGGGAGAACCTCGGGGTGGCGACTGCGACCACCCAGTTCTCCCGCTCGGTAGGTGCCACCGTGGGCATCGCCCTCTTCGGCACTATATTCACGAGTGGGCTTAAGACCGAGATTCCCAAGTACTTGCCCGCAGGAACGTCGAACGCTCAGGCCCAGCAGTTCTCCAGCGGGTCGAGTATTGGGGCGCTATTTGATCCCACAACAATGGCTCAACTCCCTGACGCTGTAGCCACGGGCATTCGAGAGGGGCTAGCCGTAGCCATGCACCAGGTGTACGTCGTAGGCATCCCTATCGTCGCCGTGGCCCTTATAGCAAGCCTATTCATCAAAGAACTTCCTCTACGCACCAAGGCCTTCGCTGATGAGGCTGCCGCTCAAGAGATGGCAAGAAGCAAAGACCAAGGCGCTGCAGAAGCGACCCATACCTCACCCAGACAAATGGCAGAACCGATCCCTCACTCGCCAGGACCACCTACACTTATGTCGCCGAGCGTACGTATAATGCTGACGAAGAATCTCCAAGTCACATTGCCGCCATCTCGAGACCCGTCCCAGCTATCAACTACTACAGAGATTCTTTGAAGCGCTATCCGGAACTCCGGCTTTATGCAGACGACCCGGAGCACCTTTAAAAGATAGCGAGTTGGCTGGACAATATGCCCCTGGAGAAGCGGAGAGGAATCCAACGTGAACTAGCCTTGATGGGGGCAGAAATGGCAGGAGAAGACCCTAACGCTCTAAGGGAATGGAGAAGCAGAACATAGTAAAGCTCGAACGCGTTGTACGTCCTGTGGACTTGCCACCCGGGCGCGAACGGGGGGCTTTGTCGGGAATACTAAGCCCAGAGGAGATGTACATGCCGCTGGAGGAGCTGATAGACAGAAATAGGTTTGAAGCTAACCTGTTAGACTCGTTAAGGTTTTAGGCAACTGCTTGGTACTGTTAATTAGCCTATATCCAGGGCTTAAGGTGTGTAGTACTTGGCCAAAAATGGCTGAGCGGCATTAGGCGGACCCCATCGGACTCCGATCACAGGCGTCTATAATGCGTTACTAGCTAGAGAAGACCATCATCACGGTTGCAGATCGCACCTGGATCCGACCTACCTCACCTCGTACGCGTGGTCCTCACAGAGTATAGAGGGTTCCCTAAACTACCCGGCTTACTTCATGCCTCCCCATCGAGCAGGGCTCCCATGCCACCAGTTAGTTGGCCTCCTGCTCAGTTATCTCCTACAGCGTCGGTCATAAACATTGACCCCATCATAGGGTACAAGCATGCCAGCCTATGTAACTGATAGGAGCACACTAACAGCACCTATACGAGAGGACTATTTGCGCCTGCTTCTGTCTACCGAGTCAATAATTATGAACACCGCTGTAGAGGGTCTGTTAGGTGCTCCGACTGAAACCGTTCCCGCGCCAACATAGCAACAACCCCGTTCCGCTGTCGGACCCAAGTCAACCACGGTTTCGATGCTCCCACCAGCCGCTCGTTGCAACCTATGGCTACCAGCAAGGTTAAAACGCAAGCTGAGTAGGCGAACATAGGCAACTGTGGGCCAGGGAGAGGACCTAGGGTCGGTTGAGCTGGAACTAGCTCCCTTCCTTACCGCAGTCGTAGAGTGCCTGAGCACTCATCATGCGCCCCCATCCCCCCTCCTGCTCTGAGTTAGACGACTGCCACAGCTCTTGTGGAATCTGCTGACAGTTATCTTGTATCCAACCCGTCGTCTCGGTCTGTAAGAAATCACCCATATCAGCAGGAGGGTTCTGAAGGGTACTTTGCTGATCAGCTTGTTGAGAAGAGCCGTAGCTGCTCATCATCTCGGACATCAATTCCGTAATGCGCTCCCTGTCCGGTATCAAGAAGAAGCGCACGGCTCCTTTATGCACGAGAGCGGCGA
>JAFAPF010000456.1 GCA_019247245.1 Rubrobacter sp.
TGTTTGATGTGGCCAGTACGAAGCAAAAATCTCGTATGTCCTTCGCCCTAACAATAGATCAAAAGGTCTGCCCATCTGCTCTGACATTACTTGACCTAAAAAGTCATCAACGTAGGGAACTGTCCAACCTCCATACTCAAAGTCACCACTAGTATCTTCAGTTGGACCACCAGGAGCCTGCATAACGCCATCAAGAGTTATCATAGACAGAACAATAATCTTTCTCATACAAACTATGCTACCATAGCAACTCATTAAGCCATAAGAACATAAACAATGCATGTTACACATCTGTTGAAGCTGGGGTAGGTACACCAAATAGCGCTGGTCATTACCTTGATTTGTGGAGTGCTGTTCTCGGACTCACGATGACGAAGTAGCCAGATAGCGAATAGCCTACTGCTCGCTATTCGCTGCTCACCTACAAACGACGCAAGTGGTGATCGTAGCTTGTCTAACCCGGAGGCCAGCCCAGCGCCCGCCCGCCTAGCAGGTGCATGTGTATGTGATCCACCTCTTGGTTGGCATCCCGACCACTGTTGAAAACGGTTCGGTAGCCGTTCGTCAATCCTTCATCCGCCGCGATTTTCTTCGCCACCAGGAAGAGATGCCCGATGAGCGCCTCGTCCTCTTCGGTCAGGTCGTCGAGCGAGGGTATGGCCTTGCGCGGCACGATGAGGACATGTGTCGGGGCCTGCGGGTTGATGTCCCTCAAAACGGCGCACCTGTCATCCTCATAGAGGATCTCACCGTCGAGTTCTCCATCCATTATCCTCTGAAACAGCGTTTTTTCGGTCATAGGCAGACAGGTTAGCGAGAAGGCGCGCTCACCGCAACACGCTTACCGGCGAGCGAGATTAAAGAAGCCTCGGACGGCGTTCTCGGCGGGGAGGTTAGCAAAGGCCGAGTCTATGAGCGATGCTCCAAGGACAAGCACCGCAAGAACAATAATGATGCTGAGCAGTGCAGTCATGTGTTCCCTTTCTTGGTTTCCTCACCCAGCTGCGATACTTTAAGTCTGACAGAGGTAAAGATGGCTGTAAATAATTAGCAACGTGTATCAAAAACCACTTTTCGATACAGCAGAGTGTTCCGAAAACGTTCCTTTTTGGCACTCTCCCCCACTCCCTCCGAAAACAGCACTTTTACGCTTACAAATTTGTTTCAAAACTCATGCCAAAATCAAAGTACCAAAACCTCAGTAACCCAATGAGTTTTGAGACAGAAGTGGAACTCCTTACTCACCCAACTGATGTAAGGGTTAGTTTTGTCGGAAACTCAGTTCTTCTTTAAGGATTCTCAGGAGCTGGTACCTAAAAGCTGGTACCTAAATAGTAGGCACTCAGTAGGCACTCACTTAGGGTGCTCCGCTCGGGCCGCCTTCAGTACTCTCGCCCACCACAGTAGCTGGTCGAGTAGAGCGTGGGCGCGTCCATCGTAGGACTCATCCGTGATCGCGCCGCTCTCATCAATCAGCCGTCGAGCCAAGGGGATCACTATTCCCGCCCGAATGGGAGCCATCTGAAGCTCGACAACAACCTGTCGGAGTTGTTGGACCGCTCGGCTGCCCCCTGCTCCTCCGCCATAGCTGACGAAGGCAGCTGGCTTGTTGTTCCATTCGTGGTAGATATGGTCGAGGGCGTTCTTCAGTACCGCCGGATAGCCGAAGTTGTACTCAGGTGTGATGAAGACGTAGCCATCTCCTTCAGCTATTTTAGCCGCCCAGGTTCGTGCCTCAGGTGCATAGTGACCGGTGATAGGTGATTTTGGTTCGTTGAAGAACGGAAGTGGCCAGTCGCGCAGGTCGATCAGCTCTGCGATAAGGTCTTCGCGCTCGACGGCGAGGGCGTAGAACCAGTTTGCAACCCGATCACCGAACCGACCTTCCCTGGTGCTGCCGAGAATGATTTGGATCCTAACCCTGTCCGGAGTTGAGAGAGTGTCGAGCTCATTCATGCTCTCAGTTTACACGGTTTACGAATACACCCTCCTATCAATGCTGGAACATTGATACGTAGTTAGAGCGCGTTCTCCTGGAGCTCTTTATCCATCATTTCCCGCGCTAGATGTACATAGACACTGGTCGTTTCTAAGGACTCATGCCCTAACGCCTGCCGGACAACTTCAAGCTTTGTCCCCTTCTTTATAGTGTGCGTCGCAAACGTATGCCGAAGGGTATGAACAGAGGCGTTGTGTATCCGTGCCTCCTTGAGGTACTTCTCAACCATCTTTTCAATACCCCTGGGACCAATGCCCTTTTTGAACTTAGTCAGAAACAGGTGTGTATCGTCGACATCCTCTCGGATCGCTAGATAGTTTTTGATGGCTCTGCAAGCTTTATAGTTCAGCGTGACGCTTCGCTGTTTTCTGCCCTTGCCCAATACAGTCACTGATCCAACATTCCCTGGGTCTTTGGAGATCTTGGTTGGTAGCGAGACGTGATTTACATGGAGTCTTGAGACTTCCGAGAGCCGAAGACCGGTTTGGAGAAGAAGCTCAATGATTGCTTGATCTCGTATCTCCCCTCTCACCACTTCCAAAAGCCGCTTGTACTCCGCCTCTGAGAGGACCCGTGGCTCCATTCGTTCCCGCTCTGGAGGAATCAGTTTGAGCGCAGGGCTAACCTGAATCATCCCGGCATCTTGCAGAAAGGCAAAGAACGATCTTATGGAGGCAACTTTTCTGCGTCTGGTTACGCCGCTATACCCCCTTCTATCCAGGTCTGCCAGGTAGCCGTCCAAGTGTCGCCTGCTTACCTCACCAGGATTAGAAACGCCAGCGACATCGCTGAGACACACCAGCAGATCTTTCAGATCATTGAGGTACTCTCGCCTACTCCGGACCGCTAGATTCCGCGCAGCCAGAAATTCTGTCTCGTACAGAGTAACCGCATCAGTGAGTGAGGTAGAGGTTTGCATATGGTGTATCAAGCATAGCAAAAAGCAGGTTAGTTCGTCAAACTACACTTTGGCGAATAAATTCCCCCCTCTGCTCGCTTTTTGGTGCAGCTAAGTAGGATAAGTCAGGGTGGTTTGACGAACATAAAATCTCGGAGGGCTTGGAGAAGCTATGAGGCTTGGGGGAGTTATCAAAAATTAGAGTTCTAAGCTAGAGAACGCTTTGTACCAAAACTACAAGCGACTACAAGAAGAGGTGATTTGTTCAGAATCGTACTACCACTTCTAGTATCCGGCCTCGACTTTTGGTGCAAAGCCGCTAGAGAAGAACAGATGCACTACTAGGAGTAGCGGGTGTAAGATGTAAGCGTTCGAGGCAATGTACGAATGGATGTGCTGTGGAGGGTGGGAAATCAGAGCAGGTTGCCGCAAATGTCCAGGATAGAAAGCGTTTGCTCGCTGCTGGGTGGCAACCTACACTGAAGAGTGCCCTACTTGTCTGGAAACGTCCATCTGGGCGCGGCGGTTGTCATTCTCAGGAAGTAGCGTTGGAGATCTTGGAAGTTCTAGAAGATCAGACGAGTAATGATACTAGGCGATAACGAAAGATATTTGCGCTGGTTGGAGTATATGTGGGACGTTCACAAGCATGACCCCCACGGTAGTACGCAGCGCGAGGACAGGCGAACGGAGGAAATCCTCAATATGTTCAATGCACTTGGCGAACTATCCAAGAGCATGGTATACCCGCCGGAGTCTCAGCCTTGGGAGTCGGCACAGTATAGGTTGTTTTACGCTAAGAGGAGATGACATGAAATCTCGGAGGACCAATGAGCGATAGAAAAAGGCATTTGCGCTGGATGGAATTTTTGTGGGAGGGACAGAACAGCATCGCACGCGAGGAAGCACGTAAAGAAGAGGTTCTGGAGATATTCAAAGTTCTAAGCGACATGGCAAAGCGTGCTGTCGAAGCTCCGCATTTTCCGCTTTGGGAGTCCACCGAGGAAGGGGTGGTGTGAGCGGCGCTGGAGCTTAGCAGGACGAATAGGAAGCAGGCCAAAGAAACCCTCCAAAAGCAGAGCAGCTATGGCATGCCAGCTCTACCTAGACAAACCCACTCACTTGAGGACATTTACACAAAACGCTTGGCATCTCACGGGCAACGCTGTGTATAGAGGTATAGAGGTATGTGAACACTGCGCAAAGGTAATCTCCTATCGGCTATAGCCCTCAAAAAACCTCGACCACTGCTGAGGGGCAGCCCTGATGCTCACTTACGGAAATACCGAGGTTATCCTTGCGATTTTGAGGCCACATCGGATCCACCGCCGACGCTATGCTTGAGGTACAATAGCCCTATTATCGGATTACTACTAGGCACCACGCTCTCATATCGAGGAGAATATTCTT
>JAFAPF010000045.1 GCA_019247245.1 Rubrobacter sp.
CACCCATCAAGGTGGCGTAGGAGAACAGCCTCTGCTCGTCTCCCCCGTATCCTTCGAAGACGTCTTGTGGCAGTACCTTTTCGCTCAAGGCTTCTCTCCTCATCGCTTTAGTATAGTAGTTTCCCCTCTTTATTCCCCAATTTGCCAGCGGATTATACCGAGAGTTCCCACTTTGTGTGGGAAAAGTTCGCAGAGCGATAACGCAGCGGGATAGGTGAGCTGTGCTGACGCCCCAAGGATCGCGGAAGAAGCGCCAATGCGCTAGGCTATGAGCCCAAGAGCAGACGGGAGCGTGACCTTTTGGCGATCGTGGTCCAGAAGTATGGCGGTAGCTCGATGGCGACAGCGGAGCACGTAAAGGCCGTGGCCGAGAGGGTAAAGAAAGCTCACGAATCTGGCTTAAGCCTAGTGGTGGCTGTCTCGGCTATGGGCAAGACCACGGACAGGCTACTCGCGCTCGCAGCCGAGGTTTCTCGGGAGCCGTCGCCACGCGAGATAGATCAGCTGCTCGCGACCGGCGAGGAGCAATCGGTGGCGCTCCTGGCGATGGCTCTCCACGACCGCGGGGTTGCGGCTACCTCGCTCACAGGGCCGCAGGCGGGGATGAGGATCACGGGCCGTTATGGGTCGGGTGTCATCTCCGAAATCCGGCCTGAACGTATACACAAGCTCCTCGACGAGGAGCAGGTCGTTATCGTCGCTGGGTTTCAAGGGATGAATGACTTGGGCGACGTCATGACTCTGGGGCGTGGGGGAACGGACACGACGGCCGTTGCGCTCGCGGCGACGTTGGAGGCGGACCGCTGCGAGATCTACACGGACGTCGACGGTGTATACACCGCCGACCCGAGGATAGTGCCGAAAGCGCACCGGATACCTCTGATCTCACCCTCCGAGATGGCAGAGATGTCGTGGCGTGGGGCGCGGGTAATGCACCCGCGGGCCGTCGAACTGGGGGCGTTGTATGATGTGGAGATCCACGTCCGCTCCTCTTTCAACGACAACCCGGGTACCATCATCAGGAAGGATGACGATTTGGAGCGTTTGGAGACCAGTGAGACGGTGGCCGGTATCGTCCACGACTTGGACGTTTCGCGCGTAACTCTCACCGGCATCCGTACCGGCCCCGGCACGATGAGCCGTGTGTTCACGCCTTTGGCCAAAAGTGGTATCTCTGTGGACGTCATCGTCGAGAGCGCCCCAAAGGAAGGCTCCTCGGACGTTGCATTCACGGTCAAGCGGGCCGACTTCGCCAAGGCTTGGCGCCTGGCGAGTGAGGTGGCGAGGTCTTTAGGCGGTGAGGTTGAGGGAGAGGAAGACCTCGGCAAGGTCAGCGTGGTCGGGACCGGGATGCTTAACCGGCCCGGCTACGCCGCGAGCATGTTTGACGCCCTGGGGCGGGCGGGTATCCCGATCCGGATGGTCTCGACCTCGGAGATCCAGGTGACGTGTGTTATACCCGCGGAGAACGTGGAGGAGGCGGTGCGGCGCCTTCACAAGTATTTCGAACTGGAGGAGAGAGATGTTTAGCGGTGCGTTCACTGCCCTTATTACCCCGTTCAAAAACGGCGAGGTTGACCTCGAAGCCTTAGAGGACCTTGTCGAGTTTCAGATACGGCAAGGCGTGAACGGCCTCGTCCCTTGCGGCACTACCGGCGAGACCCCGGCTTTAACCGAAGAGGAGGATCGACTCGTAGTAGAAATCGCCGTGCACGCCTCGAGAGGGCAGGTGCCGGTGATCGCGGGTACCGGCTCGAACAGTACCGACATGGCGATCAAATACACTAGGATGGCCGAAAAAGCGGGCGCCGATGGATCGCTGCAAGTCGCCCCGTACTACAACAAGCCAACCCAGGAGGGGCTCTTCAGGCATTTCGCCGCTATAGCCAAGAGCACGTCTTTGCCCTTGATCCTCTACAATATTCCCAGCCGCACGAGCATAACCCTCTCGGCCGAGACCGTGGCCCGGCTCGCGGAGATCCCCAACATCGTCGGGATCAAGGACTCTACCTTATCGGTGAGCATGGTTAGCGACGTAAGACGCCTCTGCGGCGAGGACTTCACCATCCTCTCCGGCGATGACCCGATGACGCTCCCGGTAATGTCCTTGGGCGGGAACGGCGTGATCTCTGTAGCCTCCAACGTCGCTCCCGCGGCTGTCTCGGAGATGGTTAAGGCTCTGAACTCGGAGGATTTCGAGCGGGGTCGCGAGCTCCACTATGAACTCTTCCCTCTCTTCCGAGCCCTTTTCGTGGAGACCAACCCTATCCCCGTGAAGGCCGCTGCCTCCCTTTTGGGCCTGTGCTCGGACGAGATGCGCCTCCCTCTCGTGCCGATGTCCGGCGAGAATCTCCTCAAGCTTCAGAAGGTCATGGAAGAGAGCGTTCATCTCCTCCCTACCCCCGAAGAGGTGAGTTGACCCGCGTCGCCATAATCGGCGCGGCTGGGAGAATGGGCCGCGAGCTCTGCCGTGCCGCCCTTGAGACGCAAGGCATCGAGCTTGTTGGCGGTACCGAACAGCTTGGAGCTCGCGAGCTCGACCTTGACCTCGGTGAACTCTGCGGTGTCGGTAAGGTAGGCGTCATCGCCACCAAAGATCCACCCGAAGAAGCCGAGGTCCTCATCGAGTTCACCTCGCCCGAGGCGACCGTTGAGCACCTTTCTTACAGACGCCCCGCCGTCATCGGGACCACTGGTTTCTCCGAAGGGCAGCGTGTCAGAGTCGAAGAAGCGTCAAAAAGTGTTCCCCTGGTGTTCGCCCCAAACATGAGCGTGGGGGTGAACTTGCTGCGTCAGGCGGTCTGGGGACTCTCCGCGAGGCTCACTGGTTACGACGTAGAGGTTGTCGAGGCCCACCATCGCAACAAGAGGGATGCCCCCTCCGGTACGGCGTTGCTGCTGGCGCGAGCCGCTGCCGAGGGCCGGGGACAAAACCTGGATGATGTTGCCGTCTACGGTCGGGAGGGCCTCTCACCGCGCGAGGAAGGCGAGATCGGCATCCACGCCCTGCGGGGGGGAGCGGTCGTCGGTGAGCATCGTCTGATCTTTTACGGCCCGGGCGAAGAAGTCGAAGTGATCCATCGCGCCCTCTCGAGGCGCACCTTCGCTGATGGCGCCCTGAGGGCTGCAAAGTTCGTCGCCACAGCGGAGCCCGGCTTGTATTCCATGAAGGACGTATTGGAGGGCAGCGAATGACCAGGAGGAGGCTCCCCTCGCTGATCCCACGTGAAGCGCTCTTCGGCAACCCGGAGAAGACGCAGCCCAGGATCTCGCCGGACGGGAAGCTGCTCGCCTATCTGGCCCCTCTGAACGGCGTATTGAACGTATGGATGGGACCCGTTGGAGGTGAGGGCTTCGAGCCGGTCACGAACGACGAGAAACGCGGTATCCGAGTCTACTCTTGGGCGGAGGACGGGCGTCACCTTATCTACCTTCAGGACAGGGATGGTGATGAAAACTGGAGGCTATACGCCGTCGAACCGGGCTCTGCCGCGCGAAGTAGCACCCGAGATTTAACCCCCTTCGACGGTGTCCAGGTGCGGCTACTTGAGCAAAGTAAACGCTTTCCGGGGGAGGTTCTGGTAGAGCTGAACAAGAAGGACCCCCGACTACACGATGTCTGCCGGCTGCACCTGACGACGGGCGAGCTCGGGCTCGTGGCACAAAACCCCGGCAACGTAGCGGGCTGGGTAGCAGATGAGAATCTGACCGTACGCGCGGCCCTCGCCGCCACACCTGAGGGCGGGTTCGATCTCCTTTTCCGGGACCGCGAAGAAGATGATTGGCGAAAACTCCTCTCGTGGAGCCCGGAGGATGCCCTGAGCAGTGGACCCGTGGGTCTTTCGGGAGAT
>JAFAPF010000049.1 GCA_019247245.1 Rubrobacter sp.
CACCCATCAAGGTGGCGTAGGAGAACAGCCTCTGCTCGTCTCCCCCGTATCCTTCGAAGACGTCTTGTGGCAGTACCTTTTCGCTCAAGGCTTCTCTCCTCATCGCTTTAGTATAGTAGTTTCCCCTCTTTATTCCCCAATTTGCCAAAAGATACACAGGAAGACCCAAGCAGGATTAACGAGCGGCATTATGAGATGAGCTCTAGTCGTGACCTGCGAAAGGCTGCCCTTGATAGCCAATCGAGTCGCTTAGTTGTTCATTTGCTGCCGACGCAGGTGGCCGCGCCGCTTGCGCTCCAGTTCGGCCGCCCTGAGGGTTCTTAGGTTTTACGGTAGGGGAGGATACCACTCTCCATATAAGACACAGCGGAACAGGTACACGAGGCGGAGAGTGCTAACATTGAGTAACCGGCGGAACGGACTGCGGAAGGGGAAGAGGAGAGTGAATCTGCGGGCGGGAGTCCGGGAGGTGTGCGCAGGCTTCCCGGATAGCTACTGGCGAGAGCTGGACCGCAAGCGCGAGTACCCCGAGGCCTTCGTACGGGCCATGACCGAGGCCGGATACCTGGGAGCGCTTATCCCCGAGCAGTATGGAGGCTGGGGTCTGAGCCTTGCCGAAGCCTCGGTCATCCTGGAGGAAGTCAACCGCTGCGGTGGTAACGCCGGGCCTTCTCATGCCCAGATGTACATAATGGGCATCCTGCTCAAGTATGGTTCAGAGGAGCAAAAGCGAGAGTGCCTGCCCAAAATCGCAATCGGCAAGCTCCGACTGCAAACCTTCGGTGTTACCGAGTCGGAGAGTGGAACCGACACTACTAGGCTACGGACCACGGCCGTGCGTAAAAGCGATAGCTATGTGTTGAACGGCAGCAAGATCTACATCTCACGCGTACAGCACTCGGACCTCATGATCCTGCTCGCCCGCACCACCTCACTCGCGGAAGTAGAGAGCCACTCCAGTGGCCTCTCGGTCTTCCTGGTCGATCTGCGGGCGGCGATATCGAAGGGGCTGAGCATAAGACCGATCCGGGTGATGATGAACAATGATACCAACGAACTCTTCTTCGATAATGTCGAGATCCCCGCGAGCAGCCTTATCGGGGAGGAAGGCAAGGGCTTTCACTATATTCTGGACGGCCTGAACGCCGAGCGTATCCTAATCGCCGCCGAGTGTATCGGCGATGGGCGCTGGTTCGTAGAGCGGGCCGCCCGCCGCGCGAAGGAGCGCCATGTCTTCGGCCGGCCTATAGGCAAGAACCAGGGTATCCAGTTCCCTATAGCCCGTGCACACGTAAACGTGGAGGCCGCCGACCTCATGCGCTTCAAAGCCGCCGAGCTGTTCGACGGTGGCGAGCCCTGCGGGGCCGAGGCCAACATGGCGAAGCTCCTGGCCGCGGATGCTTCGTGGGAGGCGGCCAACGTGGCGATGCAGACCTACGGAGGATACGGGGTAGACGCAGACTACGACATCGAGCGCAAGTTCCGCGAGACCCGCCTTTACCAGGTAGCCCCGATCTCTACAAACCTTATCCTCTCCTACCTCGCCGAGCACGTGCTGGGGCTGCCAAGGTCGTATTGATGGGTCCCCTCGAAGGGATAACCGTCATCGCTCTGGAGCAGGCGGTGGCGGCCCCGTTCGCCACGCGTCAGCTTGCCGACCTCGGTGCCAGGGTGATCAAAGTAGAGCGACCCGAAGCAGGTGACTTCGCTCGGAGATACGACGCGACGGTCAAGGGGCTCTCGAGCCATTTCGTCTGGCTCAACCGCTCCAAGGAGTCTTTGACGCTCAATCTCAAACAACCCGAGGCGAAGAGTGTCCTGGAGCGACTGCTAGCCAACGCCGATATCTTTATCCATAACCTCGCTCCGGGGGCTACCGGACGCCTGGGTTTCGACGCGGAGTGGCTGAGAGAACAGTATCCCCAACTCATCGTCTGCGGCATCTCCGGGTACGGCTTCACCGGCCCCTACCGGGATAAAAAGGCCTACGACCTTCTGGTCCAGTGCGAGACGGGGCTCGTTTCGATCACCGGTACCCCCGAGACCCCTTCTAAGGTCGGCATCTCCGCTGCGGACATAGCAGCTGGGATGTACGCCTATTCGAGCATCCTCGCGGCGCTATTCCGACGGGAGCGCACCGGCGAGGGAATAGAGATCGAGGTTTCCATGCTGGAGGCTCTGGGGGAGTGGATGGGTTTCCCAGCCTACTTCGCCTTTTACGGAGGCCAGGAACCCCAGAGAAGCGGGGCACGCCACGCGGCCATTGCTCCCTACGGGCCGTTCGAGTGCGGTGATGGAGAGGTCATCTTCCTGGGCATCCAGAACGAGCGGGAGTGGGAGCGGTTCTGCGAGGTGGTGCTCGAACATCCCGCGATGGTGAAAGACGAGCGGTTCGCTACCAACTCCGGCCGGGTAGCGAATCGAGAGGCTCTGGATAAGGAGATCGAAGGCGTCTTCAAACACCTCTCTGCCGAAGAGCTCATCGAGCAGCTTGAGGAAGCCCAGATCGCTAATGCCCGGATGAGAACCGTTCGTGACTTTCTCAATCACCCCCAGCTCGAAGCCCGCGACCGCTGGCGTGAGGTGGGATCCCCGGTCGGTCCCCTGCGGGCGCTCCTACCGCCGGCGACGATGTCCGGCGTTGAGCCAACGATGGCTGCGGTCCCTGAGGTTGGGGAACATACCGATCGGATACTCGCAGAGCTCGGCTACGACGAGGAGGGCATTGCCGCTTTGCATCGGGAAGAAGTTGTAGGATAGGCGGATCTTCCGAGCACAGGGCCAAGCAGGGATGCATAGCCACCAAGCTCAAACGGCTGTATTATCCTTGAGCCTAGCGATGTGCTGGGCGCGAAATTTAGCTACTTTAGGCGCGATCACGACCTGGCAGTATGGCTGCCCCTCATTGCGCTGGAAGTACTCCTGATGGTAGTCCTCGGCACGAAAGAAGGCGTGGAACGGCACCACTTCCGTCACGATAGGTGCATCCCAAAGATGCGCCGCATCCATCTCCTCGATCACCCTTTTGGCGATGCGCTCTTGTTCGGGATTATGGTAGAAGATTGCCGAGCGGTACTGCGTCCCAACGTCCGCGCCCTGCCGGTTTAACGTCGTGGGATCATGGATCGTGAAGAAAACCTCCAGGATGTTCCG
>JAFAPF010000052.1 GCA_019247245.1 Rubrobacter sp.
CGTCCTTTAGGGGGCGCATAGCAACTATGTTGCCAGGAGTACGTCCGAGCATCCTCTTAGCGGCGCTACCCACGGCGACTACCTTATCGGTTTTATTATCTATAGCAACCACCGAAGGTTCTGAGAGAACGATCCCCTGCCCCTTGACAAACACCAACGTGTTCGCTGTTCCTAGATCTATCGCTACGTCTCTTCCGAGCAGTCCTCCAACCATTTCTAACCCCATCCGTGTAGCCGGGATGCTTCCAAACTTGGCGAACTATAGCACCCCATGTTCTTTCATGCTAAAGTAACTGTCCCCTACGATGACGTGGTCAAGGACCTCTATCCCAAGGATCTCAGCCGCTCCTGCGAGCCTGGTCGTGACCTCATGGTCCTCTCTACTAGGCTCGACCGCACCGCTAGGGTGATTGTGCGCAAGGATGATGCTTGCGGCGCTCGCCCGGATGGCCGGTTTAAAAACCTCTCGGGGATGCACGAGAGAGCAACAAAGCGTGCCCACCGAGATCGTGGAGGTTTCTATTACCTCGTTCTTAGCGTTGAGCAGCAAGACAACAAAGTTCTCCCGGTCGAGGTTGGCTATGCGCCCCCTCAATAGCCTATCCACATCCGCGGGCGATGATATCATGGGCCGCCCCAGGTTGCGAACCTGCTTCATTCTACGGGCAAGCTCAACTGCTGCTAGTATTATGCATGCTTTAGCCTCGCCGATTCCGTTGATCTCCATAAGTTCGTGCACAGATACATCGTAGAGGCCAAGGAGGCCACCGGCTTCGCTTATCACCTCTCCGGCCAGCTCTACTGCTGTTTTTTCCCGGCTACCGATCCCGAAAAGGAGCCCCAAAAGCTCTCCATCCGAGAGCGCAGCCGGGCCTACCGCGAGCAACCGCTCGCGCGGTCTGAGCTCCGGCGGGAGTTGCTTTATGGTGTACCGACGGCCCAAAGACGCATTAGCCCTAGTACCAGCTGATGCCGTACTGCTCGAGCAAGCAGCTCGTAAGCGCGAGCGGCAGCCCGACTACACACGAGTAGTCACCCTTGATTCCTTCTACGAAAAGCGCTGCCTTCCCTTGTATAGCGTATCCCCCAGCTTTTCCGACGCCCTCCTTCAGCTTAACGTAAGCGGAGATTTCAGACTCTGAAAGCCCTCGCAACCACACCTGCGTTATCGCGGTCCGCACAATGGCGTCCCCGTTACGCGCCACCGCCACCCCAGAGTAAACCTCGTGTGTGCTGCCCTCTAGCAAGCCAAGCATTCGGCGTACGTCTTCCTCGTCCTTGGCCTGCCCGAGGATCGCTTCCCCGGCAGGTGCGTAAGGTAGGTAAACTATAGTATCGGCTGCAAGAACGACCTCACCCGGGAATTCTTTCACGATGGCTAAAGCCTTGCCCCGGGCGTTGGCTTCGACGGTCTCTTTTGGATCTTCGAGGGTGACTTCAGGGAAGCCGCTCTTTAGGGTTGTGAAGTTGTAGCCCGCTACCTTTAGCAAAGCTATGCGCCGCGGTGATTCAGAGGCGAGGATGAATCGCACTAGTTACTTAACTACCGAAGAAGAGCTTCAGTTCCCTCCTTGCGCTTTCGGGAGAGTCTGAGCCATGAACGAGATTATCGGGGAGGCTCAAAGCCAGGTCGCCACGGATAGTGCCGGGGGCAGCTTCGGCAGGGTTGGTTGCGCCCATGAGGTTGCGCACAACCTTGATCGCGCCTTCCCCCTCGACTAGCATCGCGATGACAGGCGATGCGGTGATGAATTCCACTAGCTCTCTGAAAAAAGGCTTCTCACGGTGTTCGGCGTAGTGCTCTTCGGCAAGCTCGTGGCTCACATCCATCAGCCGCATTACCCGAATATCGAGCCCCTTGTTCTCGATGCGGCGTACAATCTCTCCGACCAGCCGGCGCCGAACGCCGTCACCTTTCACTAATACAAGCGTCTGCTCCATCTCCTCATCCTCCTTCTACCAAGTAGGCGTAATAAGCATGTATGCTCCTAGTCGACAGGGCTAAGTTGGATGGTCTGCAAGAAGAAAAGACGAGCTCACTCTGCTCACGACGCTATAAACCTTGAGACGACGAAGTAGCCAAGAATGAAAAAGATGAGCCCGATCGCAGCGAGAACCCCTGCAAATTTCCAACTACGGCCTCTGCCCACGCAACCACCTCAAAACTCCTGCACCGGTATACAGAGATCCCGTGACCAGCGCCACCCCACCCTCCTTCTCCATCTCCTCCACGAGGGTGCGCAGGGCAACGACGACATCGTTTACCACCCAGGCTCCCCTCCCTTTGGCATCTCGTGGGGTGTACACTTCTTCTATCCACCCTGGGTCTAAGGCTCGGCCGCCAGCGTCCACAGGATAGGTGAGCACGAGTGGGTAAGCCTCTCGAAGGATATTGAGCATACTTCCGACGTCTTTTCCGTTCAAGGTACCAAACACCACTCCCAGCGGCCGATCCCCATACGTCTCCCGAACTACCCCAAGTACGGCTTTCAAACCGTCGGGATTGTGTGCGCCGTCCACGACCACAGGTACCCCAGAGACTTTGTGCACCTCGAAACGAGCCGGCAATCTTTCCATCCGCACCGTCGTTCGCTCGGCCCCGCGCAAGGAGTGTCCTAATAGCACCTCCGCTGCTCGCCTCCCAAGAAGTTCGTTGCAAGCCAGATACGGAGCGGTCCCCGTCTTGTGGTAGGGTTGCTCTCGAATTTCTTTGTACTCTACAGCTATACTAGCTCCTACCCGAGTGCTAACCTCCCTGGCGATGGCGTTCACCTGAGGATCACCGGTACCGAGGATGAGTAGGCTACCGGGTCTCAAGCTCGCCAACTTCTCCTCTGCTATCTCTTCTACAGTATCGCCAAGGTACTCTGTGTGGTCGAGGCCGACGTTGGTTAGCACGACAGCCACAGCCTCCACCGCAGAGGTCGCATCGTAGCGTGCCCCAAGCCCTGCTTCCAGAACAGCCCATTGCAGCTTCGCGTCACGGAACATGACGAGTGCTCCTGAGGTGAGAATTTCGAACTGTGTTGCGGGAACATCGTTCGTATCCGCGATTTGTATAACTTTATGCATTGTGTCAGCGAACTCCTCTTCCGCAACGAAGCGCCCGCGGAGCATCACGCGCTCAGTGTAGGAGAGAACGTGCGGCGAGAGGTAAGCGCCAGAGGGCTGGCCCACCGCTTCTAGGGTCCCCGCAAGCGCGACAGCCGTTGTCCCCTTACCGTTCGTCCCAACAACCTGAACGATCCGTAGGGAGCGTTGAGGATTGTCGAGGAGCTTGAGGAGTGCCACAATACGCTTGAAACCGAGCGTGATGCGACGGCGGCGATCCAGCTCCTCGCAGACGGCTTCGTAGGAGGGGCGGGCAGGCACGACGCAGAGAGGCACCCCTCCTATAGATACTCGTCGAGGCGCTGCTTGAGCGTCTCGAGAAGGGCAGAGTTTCGATCGCGCTTCTCTCGCTCAGTTGCGACGACGGGGTTGGGTGCACGTTCGACAAACGTTTTGCTCGAGAGCTTGCTCTCGGCTCGCCTTACCTCGCCCTCGATGCGCCCAATCTCTTTACTTAGGCGTTCGATCTCTCCACGCCTGAGCTCCTCTGAAAGAGCCACCTCCACCACCAAATCCTCCGCTGGTAGCATCGTCTTTGCCGAGCTGTCGAGGTCCTTCACGGTCAACACCCCAGCCAAAGCCGAGAACACCTTGAGATCCACCCCCTCCGGCGCTCTTCCTTCAAGCTCTCCTTCGACTTTTGACTCTGCACGGAAAGCACGAACCACCGAGATCGCAAGCCGCGTCCGCTCCAGCACCCGGGTCGCCTCAGCATCTTCAAGTTCGGGCCTATACTCTGGAAATGCCCGCTGGATGAGCAGTTCCTCCCCTTCGAGCACATAAGCTATTTCCTCCGTTACAAAGGGCATGATCGGGTGCAGAAGGCGTAGTAGACCCTCGAAAACCTCTCGCAATACCCGCGGAGTCTCTGCCGAGGGTACAGCCTTGGAGATCTCAACATACCAGTCCGCGAATTGGTGCCAGGCGAAGTCGTAGACAAGACGCATCGCCTCCGCGAACTCACACTCTTCGAGAAGCTGATCGTACTCACGTACCGTCTCATTGAAGCTCGAAAGAATCCAGCGATCCGAAGTAGATAGTTCTTCTTGTGACTCGGCTTGGACACTATCTGACGGATATCCAGAGATAAAGCGCGCCATATTCCATAGCTTGGTAACGAAGCCGCGCCCTAAAGACGCGCGTTGGTGGGAGTAGGCAAAGTCTTGGGTCGAAGTCTGATAGAGCAACCCGAAACGCACCGCATCAGTACCATACTCGTCGAAGAGGTCTATGGGGTTTATAGTATTGCCCTTGGACTTGCTCATCTTCGTACCGTCCTCGGCGAGGACTATCGGATGAACGTTGACCTTCTCAAAGGGGATCTCATCCTCAAAGTACAGGCCCATCATGATCATGCGCGCCACCCACAGGTACATGATCTCGCGCGCCGTACTCAAGAGGCTCGTCGGATAGAAGTATCTTAAGTCCTCTGTCTCCTGCGGCCACCCCAGGGTCGCGAAGGGCCACAAGGCGGAGGAGAACCATGTGTCGAACACGTCCTTGTCCTGATCGTATCGCTCCCCAGGCGACTCTTTGGCGACCACTACCTCTCCTTCCGGGCCGTACCAGACTGGTATCCTGTGTCCCCACCATAGCTGTCGGCTCACATTCCAGTCCTGCAGGTTCTCGAGCCACCGTATCGTTTCTCGTCGCCAGGAATCGGGGTAGACAGTGATCTCCTCGTTCCTCAAGGCCTCTATCGCAGGTTCGGCGAGCTTCCGCATTGAGACCCACCACTGCTCAGAGAGCCACGGCTCAATCACGGCTCCGCACCGGTAACAATGCCCAACCCGATACCTGTGCTCCCTAACCTCCCCCAGCAGGTTATTCGCATCTAGGCGCTCTACAAGGGCCATGCGCGCCTCCTCGCGGGACATCCCCACGAACGAGCCGCCCTTCTCGTTAATCGTACCATTCGGGTTGAGGACGTTAACTGCTTCTAAGCCGTGCCTCTCACCGATCTCGAAGTCGTTCGGGTCGTGGGCAGGTGTGACCTTGAGGACCCCCGTTCCAAAACTCGGGTCCACATAATCGTCGGCCAGCACCTCGACCTCGCGCTCCACGAACGGCACCCCAACCCGTCGTCTCACAAGGTCAGTGTAACGCTCATCGTCCGGGTTGACGACGAGCGCCACATCACCCAAAACCGTTTCGGGGCGGGTAGTAAAGACCTGGATGTAGTCCTTACCATCAGGGCCGGGCCCCTTACCATCTGTGAACGGGTAGCGGATGCCATAGAGTTTGCCGTCTACCTCTTCGTAGTTCACCTCAAGGTCACTTATGGACGAACGATCGTGGGGACACCAGTTAGTGATACGGTTGCCCCGGTAAATGAGACCTGCCTCGTACAGCTCGATGAAAGCCTCGAGAACTGCATCCACGTATTCCTCATCCATCGTGTACCGCAAGCGGCGCCAGTCTAATGAAGCGCCGAGCCGCTTATACTGTCCAAGGATCAGGGAACGTGATTCCAGGGCGAATTCCCGGCACCGCTCCATGAAGGTCTCCCGCCCGAGGTCCCAACGCGTCTTCCTCTCCTCGCGCAGAATCTTACGCTCAACGACGTTCTGCAACGCGATCGAAGCATGATCCACGCCTGGCAACCATAGGGCTTCGTATCCCTTCATCCGTGCCCTTCGTATTAGCGCGTCCTGTATGGTGCCGTTTAACGCGTGGCCCATGGGCTGGGCTCCCGTAACGTTGGGCGGAGGGAGAACGATGCAATAAGGCTCTTTATC
>JAFAPF010000057.1 GCA_019247245.1 Rubrobacter sp.
GCCAGCCCTCGGGTGGAGGAGGCGCGTTGGGATAGTCTTGTCCGGCAAGGACGCGAACCGCCCCATCTTCTTCTGTGACCACAGCCAGAAGCAGGCCCTCATCCCAAGCTCACTCGGCGCTGAACGAGCCATCGGAGCCTCGAATAAAGATGAAGCTCGAAAGCCTATCAGAATAATTATCCCTCTCGGAGCTCGATGCTCCGTCCATCCAACCTCTTCAACCACCAATCCTCGACTCCTCCAGGTCGAGTTCACGTTGGATGCGACGCATGACCCCTGGGGAGATCTCGCCCCGATTGCGCATAGAGACGATGGCTTCTCGCTCCGCCGCCAGCAGCTTGCGTCGCCAGTTTCGCCAGGCAGCCGAACTCTCCGCGTACTCCTCAGTAATGCCGCCTGCTTGGAGGCCGGCTTCGTAGCGTCGGATGCGATCCTCGTAGTGTTCGTACATGCGCTCCTCAGCATCCGGCGGGACCATTTCATTCCAGCTCAGCTGATCGAGTCTCTCGAGAGCCGCACGGGCTCCCTCGAGGCGAGCCTTCAGCTCCGCGAGCTTGTCCATTTCTTCGTCTCTTTTCAGCCTAAGCGATGCTATCAAGGGCCCTAAGGTAATTCCCTGCAACACTAGCGTAGCGAGGATCGCCGAGAAGGTTAGGAAGAGAATCAGTTCACGCTCGGGGAACGCCTCACCAGCCTCCGTGTTCAAGGGCACGGCGAGGGCCGCCGCCAAGGATACTGCACCCCGCATGCCGCTCCAGCCCATCACCAAGCGCTCCCGCCAAGGGGCGCCCAGATACCTGTTGCGCAAGAGGCGGTCGAAGACCGGGTGGAGGTAGGGCGTGCTGAAGAACCACAAGACGCGCGTAGCGACGAGCGTTGCGTAGACAAGACCGGCGTAGAGCAGGATCTCCCCGATGGAGTACACGCCGAGGTCTTCCAAGATGGAGGGCAGCTGTTGGCCAACAAGGATGAAGAGCATGGACTCCAGGAGGAAGACCAGCATATTCCAGAAGGAGATGTTTTGCAGGCGTATGGACGCATTGGGAAAGAGCTTCGGATCCCTCCACCCCCGGTAGAGGCCGTAGGACACCACGGCAAGGATGCCCGAGACGTCCAGCACCTCTTCAGCCAGCACGTAGACGGCGTATGGTGTCAGCAGTGAGAGCGTGATGAAGATGGAGGGGTCCCTTACGCGCGCCCACAACGGTAAGACGATCCGGGCGAGGATCAAACCCAGTACGATTCCGCCCCCACCAACCAGGAGGAAGCTAAGTCCCGCCTCCCACACCGAGAACGTGCCCGTGACCACCGCGGCGATGGCGAGCCGGTAGACCCCAAGCCCCGTACCGTCGTTGACGAGGGCCTCGCCGCCCACGATAGTGCCCACTCGCCCAGGCACGCCCAAGCGACGGAAGACGGCCCTCGCCGCCACCGGGTCGGTGGGCGCGAGGATCGCCCCCAGGACGAAGGCTACGGCCCACGACAGGCCGATCAAGGCGTGGGCGATCAGCGCGATCGCCGCCGTGGTGAAGAGTACAAGGCCGATGGCGAGCGCCAAGATTGACCCGATATGGCGGTGCAGGTCCCGTGGCGAGGAGAAGAAAGCTTCATAGTTTAGGAGTGGCGGGAGGAAGACTAAGAAGATGATCTCAGGAGAGATCTCGACCGTAGGCAGGTGCGGCACGATTCCGATGACGAGGCCGCCCAAGACCAGGAAGACGGGGTAGGGCACTTTCAGCATCCGAGCCAGCTGCGCGAGGAGCGCCGCGGCCCCGAGCAGGAAGATGAGGGACTCGATACGGTTCATCTATGCCTCGATCCTTCTACCTTCCGGAAACACGTCCGTATACGGCGATCTTACCCTGCGTATATCCTGAATACGCGTTTCCGAGAAAGCCACCTTCTAGCCAACCTAATGAATAAGGCCTAGTAGAAGTCACGCATGTCTATAGGAGTGGATTACCTGTTCAAGATGTTCTCGTGACCTCTTGTCTTTTTCGACCGCTTCGGCTCCGCTGCTTGCTCTTGCTGATCGACGGCTCGCCCGTTTTCTTCTCCATCTTCTTCCTGGCTACCAAGCTCTCAAGCCAGCTGCTTAGCAGCTAGGTATCCGGGTACTTAGGTCGTACGCCTTGAGGCCGAGCTACACAGAAGACCTTGGGGGTTGCCAAGCGACTGAGCGGTGCGAGGGTTTATCTTGGTGGTAGAGGGTTCGCTTCTTGGCTCAACTTCGCTACCACTTGCGCATGGGCTTCGTGCATGTTCGGAACGTATGGTGGCAGATTTTGCAGACGACAGCGGCTGCCAGCGCCGCGTGGGTATTAGCGACCCTACTTCTTGGGTACGAGGAACCACCGGTGTTCGCCTCGATAGTTGCAGTAATCTCGCTCGGTTTGGCGGTAGGCCAGCGTGGCAGACGCGCGGTAGCGCTGCTTATCGGAGTAGCCCTCGGAGTTATGGTTGCCGATCTCATCGTGGTTGTTGTCGGTATCGGAGCGCCACAGATGGGGATGCTGGTGGCACTGGCGATGGTAGTAGCTGTGTTCTTTTTTGGTGGTGAAGAGCTCATCGTAAACGAAGCTGCCATCTCGGCGATGATCCTTGTTGCCGCTTTCTATCCCTCGCATAGACTGGCTTCCCACTCGAACGTTTCTTAGAAGCGCTCGTCGGGAGTGGTACCGCCCTACTTGTCAACGCCCTGCTGCCGATCGACCCAGCGCGTATGGTTGGAAGGCCGCGCGCCCAATCTTCGATGAGTCGGTCGCCGTGCTCGAGGAGACGGCGGCAGCCCTCGAAGAGGGTGACTCCGAGCAGGTCCAGAGGGCGCTCACGAAAGCCCGAGCTATCGACGCTCGGGTGAGTGACTTCAAAGAAGCCTTCAAGGCCGGATGCGAAACCGTCCGGCTCGCTCCGCCCAGGCGGCGAGTCCTCGGGCACCTCGAACTCTACGTCGTCACGGCTGACCAGATAGATCAACCGTCCGCCACGTGCGAATACTGGCCCGCAGCGCGTTCGGCGTGTACACCCTGAGGCACCAGCACCACAGCCGCTTACGGTAGCGCTACGCGACTTGGCCCGGGCGATAGAGGCCTCGGCGGTCTACCTTGAGTCACCCGATAGTCCCGAGGAAGCACGCCGGCTCGCCCTCAAAGCAGCGGAAGACGCCTCCGCGCTGCTCAGGGAGCGAAGACCTGGCCAAGAACTTGGCCATCAACGCCTTCGTCGATGACATCTTCTCGGCGGCGTATGACCTCGTGATAGGCAACCACATGAATCCGGCAACGGCTTTGCGAGCGCTAAAGGAAGCTGTGGGTCACCCCTCAGAGCCTTGTTAGTCTGCCGACGTAGCAGTGCAACCGAGCTCTGTTACTACTCGGGGTTATACTTGGCTGCCGGCGACGTGAGGGCAGGTTGTCGTAAGCCGCTGTCCTACACCTGTTGTCCTACTACGAAGGCATCTTAGCTGGGGAACCCGATGCAGTCGTACGCTCCTTCGGAGCAGCCCCGCATCAAAGATCTACGTGTCAGGCATGTGGAAGGCGTCAGGGATTACGCACCTTCGTCTCCGGGGCCAAAAACGCGAACGTCCATCGCCAGCCAAAGGCCTCTTCGAGGACCGGGACCAGCCAGATCGTCACGATGGTCAGAGCAAAACCTAAAGCGAGCTGCAGCGTTACGGCTGTTCCAACATATGCCTGATCGGCCAACTCCGTCGTGATCGTGGAGAATTGGGCGGAGTCCGCTATGATGGTGAAGCCCCACACTAACCCTATGAGGAGTACCAACCACACGGGCGACCCGAATAGTAGCCCTATGAGCACGTCGCAGGTTCCGGAGATCGTTATCATCAATTATCATCAAAGCAGCGGTTCTGGTCCTACCCCAGCTATCACCTAAGAGTCCACCCAACACCCTATTCCCCCGACGCCGATGACCGCGAAGGTCGCATACGCGGCTGCCGGCCCTCCCGAGCCTCCCCGACACCCCAAAGCTTCGGAGAAGAACACCAAGAAGCACATCCACATTGCGTACAGCTCCCACATATGGCCGACATAGCCCAAGGAGGCAAGCCGAACGCCTCGATTGGTGAAGACGCGGCGTATCTGCCGAGGATCGAACTCTCCTCTAGCGAAGGGGAATGGCCCCTCTCCCACCGCAAACTCGGCGATCAGCCCGCCAGCGAAAGTTAGAGAGGAAGTTACATAGACCACTAAGCACCAGTCCAACCCACCTAACCCATCCACTAGATAAGGTGTCGCGGATCCTAGGGCTAGTGCTCCAATGAGCATACCTAGTGTAGCCCCTCGCCCCTTTCGGAACCATGTAGCCAGAAGTTTGAGAGCCAGTGGGTACACCCCGCGAGGAAGAATCCGGTTGCGAATCGCAGCGGGATTCCCACCGTGGCACCGCCGACTACGCTTATCAGCAAGTTGGCGGTCGCGGCACCGACAGATCCCCCTAAGATCATGTGCCTCGGTAAAACGATATCGGAGAGGTTAAGGAAGCTTGAGAGGAGGGCACGGCAAACGAAGCCCAGCTGAACGGCTATGGTAAGCCATGTAGCAGTGCGGGCTGAGAGATCCCATTGCGTGCTTAGCTGAGGAGCTACAGCAGAAACCGAAAACCACGTTGTCATTGAGAGGACGAGCACGGTTGCGAGCAGCGTCAGCGCAAGCCATTGTCCGGAAATCGTTTCGCTTTCGCGCATAAGAAGCGATAGTGGCACAGTTCGCTGGCTGACACCAGGCCCTTATTCACCAAGCTGCCTAGAAGCGGATACGCTTCTTCTCCACTGTACCGAAAAGAGTCCTTTTTTGACACAGGCAACAAAGTGTTTCACTCAAAGTGTTTCACTGATTATAAGTTGATGAGTTATGACACACCTGCTCTGAGAATCCCATTCTGCGAATTCAGAGGGAGGAAGTCTCCTTAAGTATGCAGTATAATGAATAATGGTGAGCAGGATGTGATAATCTTGATCGAGTGCCTCTGGCGTACTCGCAGAACGCCTAAAGCCGAGCCTCGTATCCACTCTTAATACATATTTATATACGGTCACTAGCAACTAAAGTCCTGGGTGATTTCCCAGAATAGGGGTTATCGGCAGCCTAAGCACCTGCGGCGTTACAAATGGGTAGCAAGACGGGGCGGGCTACGTATACAGGTCGTGTAATGCACGATGTCCGACCCTAAAAAACCAAAGAGGCGGGTTCTATCACCCCACCCTCTAATAAAAAGGCCGGGCTGGTTGGTAACGTAGACAACCGCCCGACCTAATGAGAGAAAGATCCGCGTTTTAGAGGAAGTTGAGAACTCTAAAACTATATTTTTAAGAAGGAGGTAGCGGACCCTCTCTCACTATATCGTGGTGTAGCTATGATAAACAAAGATCTGTCTTCCTGAGTTAAAGAGCAGTAAAAGGTTAGTTACGTCTCTGGATCTTAACTAGATACTATGCTCCTCTTGTGGATAACCACTACTCATTGTGGATAAAAGGAGGGCCGGGCTGGTGTTGATATGAGAGAGACGTTTGAGTGAACAGCCTGGCCTAAAAGACGCTCGTGACAATACAAAGCGTTGGAGAGGGAGAAGCCACGGACGCACCCTTCTTTCTCTTGTGCAGCGCATGATAAGTACGTAGCTGGTCGGGTGAGTTAAACAGGCGCAAAGTTTGGGTTAATTCTCAGTGCAACCACAACAAAGAGGGCCGGGCAGCAACTAAAAGGGAGAGTTAGGTCTGCGGCCCTCTTTGTATTTGTATAGTTAAGGTCCTCTTACCCACGAGCTCTTGGGATACACCCCTCCCTCTAGGGAAACTCTAGGGAAACACGGATCATTAACGCGCGAGGGACGGACCGATAAAAGGCAGCTCTCGTCGGAGTAGAAGACACTAACTCGACTGGTTGCCAACGAAGCTACTTGTTAGTAGCCATTCTACACCCGCCGCGCACTACATTAGAACAACGGTGGGTTAAGGTTGATTCCCTCCTCCATAGACCTGCCGCAGCCACTGGATGTAGGTACGTTGCATCTGTGCCCAGGCCTCTACTCCCTGGCCCATCGCCTCGCCGGGTGGTCCCCACAACCCCCAATAGCTCTTCGCCTGTTTTTCGAAGGTGTTCACCATCTGCTCGTAGACATCCAGCCCTTGTAGGACGTCAGAACCTCGTTCTCCATGTGCCATATCGATGCATGCTCCTTCCTCAAGACATTCTCTCTTGGTTATAGAGCCTGTAGATTAATGATACAGAGGCGCAAAGGAAAGGGTCAGGGTAGATAACCCTGGCCCTTATGGCTTTCTTTAGTTTCCGCGAATTTCTAACACCGGAAGCTCGGTTGCCGTGAATAACTGTTATCGGTAGCTAAAGCCCTTTATATCCGCTACAAGTAGGTAGGATAGGCTAGAGGAGCGGCTATGGTCATTAGTAGAGGATCTTGTAGAGGAACCTTTGTCTGTAGAGGATCTTTATCTGTCGTTCTCCTCGGCTCTCCGGCTCGGTCCACCTGTGTAGATCCGCAAGAAAGCATCCATCGTCTGCTTGTACTGCTTAAGTGAGTTTGCCCAGAAGTCTAGGTATGCTTCTCCTGCGTCCGTGATAGAGTACATTCGCCGTGCCGGCCCATCCCCTGATGTCTCCCACTTGGACTTAACGACGCCGTTCTCCTCCATGTGCCTCAAGGCTCAGTACATTGTTCCTGGGTTCATCGCCTCAAAGCCAAACACCGTCAACTGCTCGATAAGCTTATATACGTAGGAGTTCCACTCCCGCAACATCAGCAGGATCGTGGGCTTTAGCCAACTCTTCGGACGGACTAGGCCGTTCCCAACCTGAGCACCCACTGTCTCAGGCTTTGCCTTGCGTCCCGTCTTGCTCACACGCTTTCCTTCTGCTTTCCTCTGGGAGGACTAGACCCAGCCAAGTACCTTATAACCTCTACTGCTGTTCTTGTTTGTAGGGGTTGCCTCGACCTTCTCGGAAACCGGAGGACAGCCGAGTAGCTTACGATTTAGTTGCTACCAGGTCAGGGTCTTATCTAAAGGCCTCCGGCCTTACGTTTGTACGTTCTATTATTAGGGTAGGACTTGTTCATACACAAACCAACGAAGGGAGCAGGGAATGACTGATGTAACTTACCTCTCACAAGTGAAGGTGGTGCCAGTCGAGGGGAAGATCCGGCAAGCGTATCTCCCTGCAAAAGACGAACCAGTTCTCTTTGGAGTTCACAACGAGGTCGCTGAACATTACGGAGTATCACCCGACGAAGAGGAACCACATCCCAGCACCCTAGATTATATAGTTGCGGCTGCGGGAGGCTGACTTCTGGGCACCTTTTCAGGTGCGCTGGCAGCGCGCCAAGTTTACTTTGACAATGATAGCCTACACGCAGAGGTGGTAGGAGAGATAGAGACCGAGAACAAGGTGCTTGTAATCAAGAGAATTACGGTTACTCTTCATCTTAGTGCTGACGAAGAAGACCGTGAGACCGTAGAACGTGTGCTTGAAGTGTATGAAGATAGCTGTCCAGTCGCCCGCTCTATCAGGGATGGCATTGAAATTGCCAGCAAGCTAGACCTTACTACCAAGTCGTCGCTCAGGTAGCTCACCAAGAGCTATGCAGCTTTTGTGTATAAATTTACGCGAGTTCCGAAAAGGCTCCCTTTCGGAAGATCGATGAATAAAGACGCTAACTCCTAAACCCTA
>JAFAPF010000064.1 GCA_019247245.1 Rubrobacter sp.
TCGACATCGTGGTCAACAACGCCTCCGCGATCGATCTTTCTGGGACCGAGGCGCTCGAGGTCAAAAGCTACGACCTCATGCAAAACATCAACGTCCGCGGCACATTCGTAGTTACCAAGGCGTGTCTGCCCCACCTTAAGAAGAGCAAAGGCAACCCGCACGTGCTTACGCTCTCGCCGCCGCTTAACCTCGACTCGCAATGGCTCGCGGCACACGTCGCTTACACGATCTCCAAGTACAACATGAGCATGCTAACGGTCGGCTGGGCAGAGGAGTTCCGAGGGGACGGGATCGCGTTCAACTCTCTGTGGCCGCGTACCACTATCGCCACCGCTGCGGTCATGAACCTTTTGGGAGGCGATGAGGCGATGGCCAAATCGCGCAACCCTGAAATCCTTGCCGACGCCGCCCACGCAATCCTGGCCCGCCATAGCCGCGAGTGCACCGGCAACTTCTTCATCGACGAGGAGGTGCTTGCTGAAGAGGGCATCACCGACCTCGAACAATACCGCGCCGACTCGGGGGGCGGCGAACTCGCCGTCGACCTGTTCCTGGACTGAGGTAGCTCCGGAAGACAAGCCTTCGCCTCAGCCCGGTCCTCTAGAAGACCCACTGGAGTAGCGTTCCCTAGAGCAGCCACCACCTATGGCATGCGTATGACGGCCAACTAAGCGCGAAGGAGGCAACGTGGCTGCGCAGGAGTACAAAGTTCTAAAGTTTGACGTCCGCGACAGCGTCGTCCCCATCACCCTCGACCAACCGGAATAGATCGTAACCCCACCACTGCGCAAGGCACGTACTGGAGATACATCGTTTTTGCAGTAAGGCTTGGTTTAGGTCTCGCGTTTAGGGGTAGGCCTCATACACGTGCGGCAGGCGAGGAAAGTAGAGGAGCGAGCGTGGATAGAGGACCAAATGTAGATGAGGGGAGGAACCGGCCACTCTGGAGCGAACGTGGCGGGACAAGAATAGAAGACGCCGTGGTCACCAAGATAGCCGGGATCGCGGCGCAAGAAGTGGAGGGAATACAAATGGGCGGCGGCACCGCCCGCGCTGTTGGAGGGTTCCTGGACAGCGTGACCGGCGGGGGAGGACAGGCCCGCGGTGTTGCCGTGGAGGTTGGGGAGGAAGAGGCAGCCATCGACCTCTCGCTGGCTGTGGAGTACGGCAAACCCATCCCGCAGATTTCTGAAGCAGTGCGCCGCAGTGTCATAGACAGGGTTGAGAACCTGATCGGTCTGAGAGTCATCGAGGTCAATATAACCGTCAATGATGTCGTGCTCCCTGAGGAGCGGCCGCTGCTGGATCAGCAACGTGAGGTACAGCAGCAGGCTCAAGAGCAGGACCGGAGAGGCTAGAGATTCCATTCTCTGACTACGGGGTGTCGAGAGGGGAATCGACCTACTAGGCTGGAGGGTCCTTCTCTGCAGAGAAGGACCCTCCAGCCTTTTTGCATCGCGTTGCAAGCCCAACAGAAACATACAGATGTGTGGTTCGACGGGCACCTCAAAGCTCCTAGCTTTGGCTTTACTCAACGGCGTCAACTACTCTCGCTAACTAACCCTACTTTCGCGGTTACAAGTGGATATAGCGAGCTAGTAACGAGGGTAGCGCTAGCAGAGCTTTTTCTAGTGGCCAGTAGCACCATTGTTAGGCCGAGACCTCCTCTCTGAGAATAGCGGAATATTCCTGTATCCTTTGGACGCTGCTAGAAGCTGATCAACAACGCGCAATACCCAAAACTGTTATGTCCGGGGAAGTAGCGGGAAATTCTCTACCCAGTTACTGGTTAGTCAATGAAAGGAAGCATCCATGCAGTACGCAGAGTTCCTGAAGCAGGTGCAAGACCAGATCGGCCCCGTCCACGGCTCCGCCACGTCCGACGAAGCGAGCTGTGCCATAGCCGTCACGCTGGAGACGCTGGGTGAGTGTATTACCAGCGAGGAAGCCCGTAACCTCGCCGACCAGCTACCCAAGGAGCTAAAGGAACCGCTCCAGCAGGCAAGCGAAGACGCCAAAGTCTGTTCGCTCGAAGCCTTCCTGCGGCGCATCAGCGAGAAAGAGGATGTGGACGCTGGTATGGCGACCGACCATGCCTCAGCTGTCATGTCGGTACTCGCAGAAGCTGTGGGCGGCGGCGAGATGGAAGCCATACGCGCACAGCTGCCGCAAGGGTTCGCTGCCCTGTTTCGGTGAGTAGCCCTAGGGCTCCCTGCAACCCGCAGAGGCTCAGAGTGCACGAGGGAGCGGGTCTCGACGTGCTCGCTCTCCTCCTCACTGGAAGGCTTGGCCTTCCAGCCCGCTTACATGGTTTCAAGATATTCGTCTGGGTTCTGTACACACAGAGGGCACGCTCGGCAGGACTCAAGCCAGGAGGGGAGAGAAGAATGTCAAAAACGAAGGAGGTTTTTTATATACATTACCTATTCGCTAGGTTGCCGGGAATAAGATCTTATCGCCAGCTCGTGAATAATGCTGAAAAGGTGATGTAACCGTTAGCTGGCTTCGTATGTTACCGTGTAGCCACTACGATAAAGGAGCAGAAGCTAATGGGTCGGGGGAGCAGCGAAAGATAAGGGCGAAGGGACGCTGGATAAAGCCAAAGAGGCTACCGAAGCGGTGAGCGGCGACGAGACCAAGAAGGCCGAAGGACGCTCGGACCAGATGAAGGGCACTGCCAAGGACAAGTTGGGCGAGGCTAAGACTTGCTTAAGTAGAGGTGCAGCTGTGAAGCGTCTAGGTCTTCATTTAGCTAAGGGCTGGGCATCTACAACCTGACCCTTAGCTCTACGCGCTAAGAGCTGCTGAGTTTAAGAATGCCTAGGCCCCCTAGGTATCCCAGTGGGTAAGGGGCAAGTTTGCCTCTTGGAGAAAGCTTCTCCTTGAAACTCTATCCCCTTGGAGGAGAGCGCCTTACCAATCGAAGTCGTCTGGCTACTTCCCAGAGGTTAATCCCATAGCCCCACCCATAGACCTTAGAGACGAATAGTCGCCTTTCTTCGGGGTTCCAGATACCTTTCTTGAAACGCTCCGGCGTGGGCTTGCGCCGGTCGTAGGGTAGGCCAAGAAGTCTACCGGTCTTGTTCTTTCGAGCCACGCCTCATCTTCGCGCTCGTCGCTCGCGTTATTGTACCGGGGCAATCGAGTTTTCCAGAACATACTTCTT
>JAFAPF010000002.1 GCA_019247245.1 Rubrobacter sp.
TCCTTATCACTGGCCTCGCGGGACTCTTGGCTGGCGCTGGTTCGATGGCGATGGGCGAATGGATCTCGGTGCAGACCTCACGCGAACTCTACGGACGGCAGGTGAGGATAGAGGAGCAAGAGATAGCCGAGGTGCCCGCCGAGGAAGAGGAAGAGCTGGCACTCATCTACGAGGCCAAAGGGCTGCCGGAGGACCAGGCTCGCTCTTTGGCCTCGCGCCTGATGGCTGACCGCGAGAGCGCCCTTGACACGCTCTCTAGGGAGGAGCTTGGCATAGATCCCGAAGAGCTGGGCGGTTCGGCAAGAGGGGCGGCCGTTTCCTCTTACGCTTTGTTCGCCGTGGGGGCCATAGTGCCGGTCTTTCCGTTCCTTTTCCTCACCGGGTGGCCAGCGATAGCTACTAGTGCGTTGGCGAGCGTAACCGGGCTGTTTAGTCTGGGAGCAGCGACCACGCTGTTCACGGGTAGGAGCGTCCTACTGGCCGGCTCGCGCCAAGTCCTTGTCGGGGCAGCGGCTGCAGCACTTACCTATATCCTCGGTACCCTGATGGGTGCGGCAGTGCGCAGCTAGGAGCCGTATATCCTGGAGCACTTTGCAAAAGCGGCCTGAACTAAGCAAGCCACTCCTCCAAGCCAGCTGCGCTCCACTGTAGAGAAGTGAAAACAGGAAGGCTGGGGTCTAACAGCACCGGCTTTCTTTATATCTCAATTCGCCGTTATTTTTGCTAGCGGTGACCTGTTGGCTCCTTTGATCGGGCAGGCAGCGTACGTCGCTGACTATGTGCACGAGTTCACACATGACGGACGCCACCTGCTGGGTGTCCCATGCCACTAGGAGGAGAAGGGTGGTAGGTAATCGCTGGCAATTGGCTGCTTAGTAGGGGCCTTCTTGCAACGCCAGAAGTGGGGTTAGTTAGCGACTAGGTTCCCCTATCCCCGCTGTGCAAGGTGCTCCAGGCTCCTGCGTCTGTGGACCTAGCCTGAAAGCGCTCACAAACTGCTCCAGTCTGGGGTCGTTGGTTGAGTCGAGTTGCAGTTGCTTGCCCCATGCCGATGCCACTACCGGTGCTGGTAGGTCAGGGTAAGGACTCACAAGTATGTAGTCCTGGCTCTGAGCGAGCTTTCTGAGTGTGTCAACCTGCTCACTTGGGAGATCGGGTTGGTAGGTGATCCATACAGCGCCGTGCTCAAGCGAGTGCACGCCGTTCTCGTTCTGAATAGGCTTGTCGTAGAAGCCGCAGTTTTGCCAGACGGGGTTGTGATCCCCGCCGACGGGCGGGCTCTGCGGATAGGAGACCGGGTTGGTGGTGTGGTTTCGGCTCAGGTTGCTGAAGCTCTCTACACCCTCCGGGGGCGTACTTGCCGCCTTCTGGCTGCGATCCACTAGCACAAGTGCAACGAAGCCGCCTATAAACAGCAGCACGATGAGCGTTACAATAATCGAGGTGCGACGTCTACGCTTATCCATTTAGCCCCTCCCTACGATCGGCGGCTAGGCCATCGGTTCTGGTTCTTGGCCATTTTGTTTATCCTCGTCATGAATTGTTCGCGCGTAGCCCCTACCCAGGGCCTTACGGGGAGCGAAGACGTTCAGAAGAAGACCTCCCAGGTACGCTTCGCCTCGTCTTACCTCAAATCCTGCGCTTCGAACATTCATAAGCACCTATTCATAGTACCTATTGAGACCTGATCCGCCGCAATCTGGGTTTCCGATCCTCGAGGTTCTCAGAAGCTTAGCTTATCTAAGAAATTCCTCACTCAACACTCAACTTCCTTCCTGGCTCCTTCCCATAAACAGGCTGGAGCCAAGCCAGGCTACGGATGCATAAAAGATGATATCAAAGACCACTATACTCACAAAGTACGCCGAGCTAGCAACAGGTTGGGTGTTTGCTAGAAAGCCATTAATCACTCCAGAGAGCACTGCACCTATGATGAGAAGAACAGCTGCTGCCTGCGGATAGACTCCAGCATCTAGGCTAACCGCGCCGAACAAGGCCCAGCCTAATTTGGCGAGCATGGAAGCCCAAACAAAGTCCCGCTGCAATACCGAGCCGACGAAGGCTACTAGGAAAGCGACCAGACCAAGGATGCCTATAGCTTCCGACTGACGAGCGTACAGCCCAACCAGCCCTAACAACAGCAATATTCCAGCACTCAAAGCCGCTATAGATCGGAAGAGTAAAGCACCCTCATTAGCTGCTTGGGTAAGGACGAAGACGAGCAAGGTTGCGAGGTCAGCGACTATAAACAGTACCCCGGCTATCATGGCCGCTAGCCCGCCCCACCGGATAAGGTTTAAAAGCGACACAAAAGTTATCCTTCCATTGCTTTAGCCCTTTTGAAGTGAAGATGATACTAGAGAAGCTCTCCTCATCTTCTTCGAAGAAGAGTTGTACTCTGCCACATAGCTTTTGCACCATGAGAGCGGGTTACCGCTCAGGGTCATCTCAAAGCAGAAGAAGACAAGGGTTCTTCGCACATTGGGGATTCTGAGATACCCTTTTTTCACCACGAAACTCACCGTTCTTGGTACAAGGCGACTACTGCCTCTTCTTTTGTAGACGGAGCAAGAATTTCTTGTACTCATAGGTATATGGGATTTCGAGAAACCTTCCTTCTCACAAGCTATCGCTGATCGGTCTCGGCTCCCGGGTGATATCTACCAC
Source organism: Rubrobacter sp. (assembly GCA_019247245.1). GTDB lineage: Bacteria > Actinomycetota > Rubrobacteria > Rubrobacterales > Rubrobacteraceae > Rubrobacter_F. The sequence continues at coordinate 2,668 of JAFAPF010000002.1, forward strand.
AAACGTTTCGCCAGTTTTGAACTCCAGGTGTATACGTGGTACTGAACCTGCCGTTTGGATTTCTTCTACCTCTTCTGCAAATAAAGGAT
>JAFAPF010000048.1 GCA_019247245.1 Rubrobacter sp.
GCCGGGACGTGCGCCATCCTCGTCGGCATCACCAGCTTCCTCTATGCGGTTGCCTTTATAGTCCTACAGAGCGTTTTGTTGAGCGGCCTCTTTCTGATGCTCAGCGGTCTGTTCACTAGCGCCGCGCTGGTTGCCGTCTATCAACGTCTGCGTGAAACAGAAGCAGACTTCGCGCTTTTTGCTCTGCTCCTGGGCCTCACGGGTGCTCTGGGCTCAGCGATACACGGTGGCTATGACCTGGCCAACGCCATAAACCCGCCGTCCTCTTCCATACCTTACGATTTGCCGAATCCGGTCGATCCCCGTGGCCTGCTCACCTTCGGGGTGATGGGGCTTGCCCTGTTCATTGTTGCGTTGCTGATTAGAGATGGCGGCCAGTTTCCCGGAGGACTAGGCTATCTAGGCTACGTATCGGCTATCTTGCTCGTGCTGCTGTATCTGGGGCGTTTGGTCGTCCTCAATCCCTCGAGCGCGCTGATCCTGGTGCCCACGCTGCTGAATGGTTTTCTGATCAACCCTGTCTTCTACCTCTGGCTGGGTATGTCGCTCCTGCGCAGCGGTAGTACGTAGAAGCAGTGTTTACGAGCCGCAAGCCCTTACCGCCCGAAGTAGTAGTGCAAACTGCCGTTGGGGATGTGATCGATGGGTCTGGACAGAAAGGTGCAAGGTACCGGGCTTTGACCGAGCTCAGCCGCCCCAAGCCGTACACGTTTCACGTCGCGCTCGCGGTCTACTTACCAGCCCTGCTATACGTAGATGTCCGCACGCAGACGTTGACCCAGCAAAACGTGCTAGGAGCACTCACCTTCGCGTTCCTATTCCTGGCCCTGCGTTTCTCGGCACCATCAGAGCGCCGGCAAGTTTGGGTGCTGGTACTCATCGCCACCGCGGTCGAGCTGTTCAGCTCGGGAGTATGGGGGGTATACGCGTACCGTTTCGGCAACGTGCCACTCTACGTACCGCCGGGGCATGGTTTGATCTACCTTTTCGCCCTGCGCAGCGTCCGCACGCCGCTGATGGCTGAACATGCAAAGACCATTAGAGGTGTCGCCATCATGCTCGCTACGCTATGGACTACAGGAGGCTTCACGGTGGGCCCCTTCTTGTTTGGACGGCTGGATGCCTCAGCAGTGCTACTCTGGCCGGTCTTTACCCTATTTATCTGGAAGTCCTCTTCGGCGGGGGTGTATGCCTCGGCCTTTTTCGTGACCTCCATGCTGGAGCTTGTGGGTACAGCCTTTGGGAATTGGTCCTGGGCGGCGGTGATGCCTGTTTTGCACCTTACCGCAGGCAATCCTCCCTCCGTAATCGCAGGTGGGTACTGTGTCTTGGACTTCGCAGCGTCGCGGGCAGTGCGGCTCTTTTCCATGACAGGATGGCGCTCAGCCAGTAACCAAACCAAGAGTCATCGTCAGACACACCGGGGCCAATTACTTGCTCCAGGAAGCGGCGAAGTATGACCCGAATATACAACTCCGTTCGGATACAAACCCCGATCGAGCAAGTCTTTGACTACGTGATCACGCCAGGCAACTGGCCGCAGTGGCATCCTTCCCTCGGGGTAAGCGGCGCTACAGACCATTCGCTTGAACCGGGCGAGCAGGTGACGGAAGAGTTCCGTGTGGCCGGACGGCGCGGCCGCGTGGTGTGGACGGTGCGCGAACGAGAACTTCCATGCCGGTGGGCTATCGAAGGTCGGGTGCAGGGTGGCGGCGGAACGGTCACCTATACGCTCACGCCGTACAACAGCAGTACGATTTTCGAGCGCGAGTTTGTCTACGCTATGCCCAACCCATTGCTGGCGCTACTCGACCGATTCCTGCTGCGTCGCCAGGTCGAGGTGGAGTCGGTCGAGACGGTGAGGCGCTTGAAAAACGTCCTTGAAGAGAGGAGCAAGGTATTGAACCCGCTTGCGTCTCCGGAACAACCTAGCTGGCACAGCAACGGAGAAGCTCAATAAAGAGAGGTGTATAGCTCATGCCAGCCAATACCTACCGCTTCGTCGAACATTGGTGGATCCCGGGTGCTTCGCCCGATGAGGTGTATCAGGTCATCTCGGATTCGCGGCTGCTACCGCAATGGTGGAAAGCCGTCTACCTGGAGTCTCAGTCGCTGGGCGAGTGGAACGAGCCGCATGTCGGTAGCAGCACCCGAGTCAAGGCCCGGGGATTTCTACCGTACAAGCTAAACTTTGTCTTGGAGTCTACCGCCCTGCAGCCGGGTAGGCTGGTCGAGGTGAAGGCGATCGGCGACTTTGAGGGGATCTGGCACGCTACCCTCTCGTCTGAGCCGGGTGGGACCCACGTCGATATCGACTGGCGGGTGATGGTCGAGAAGCCTCTTGTTCGCCTCCTCTCCCCTGTACTCAAGCCCCTCTTCGCCTGGAACCAATACTGGACTACACCGCGCGCCGAGGTCGAGCTGCGCACCTACCTGAGGGCGCGGTGAACAGGGAGCGACGAACCCTCTATGGGAGGGAAGTTTGCCGTCACGGACCATACTTCGACCCGACGATTTTCGGCACGAAACGTTCCAACTGGGTGATCTGCGCATGCATACTGTGGTCGAAGGTCCGAACGATGCGCCGCTGGTAATAATGCTACACGGGTTTCCCGAGTTCTGGTACAGCTGGAGGCACCAGATCAAGGCGCTAGCAGCGGCAGGCTATCGGGTGGTGGCACCGGACCAACGTGGCTACAACCTGACCGATAGACGCGGCCCCTATGATGTATTCACCCTCTCTGCAGACGTTGCGGATTTGATCCGCGCCCTCGGTTACGATAAGGCGACCATCGTAGGACACGATTGGGGTGGCGCTATCGCTTGGGTCTTCGGCGCCCGCTATCCTAGCGTCGCCGAGCAGCTGATCGTATGCAACGTGCCTCATCCCTCTGCGGTTACTAGGGCTTGGAAATCTCTCTACCTGCCACAGATGCTCAAGAGCTGGTACATGCTGCTCTTCCAGATACCAGAGCTGCCAGAACGGTTGATGAGGGCGAACGATTACGGGCTACTTGCACGCAACCTGAAAAAAGACACCAAAGGTGCTCTCAGCGGCGAGGAGTTGAGCTACTTCAAGGAGGTGTGGGCGCAACCGGGCATGCTGACCGCAAGCATCCATTGGTATCGTGCCCTATTCCGATCATGGATGCAGGACCATTTAGAAAACCTTTCCGTGCTTACGCCGGCGCTGCTGATCTGGGGCGACTAGGATGCCTTTCTCACACAACAGACCGCCGAGTGGACCCGTCGTTACGTCCCCAACCTCACCCTCAAGTATATAAGGGGGGCATCGCACTGGGTACAGCAGGACTCCCCCGAAACGGTAAACTGCTACATTACTCGACTTTCTGTAGAGCCAATAACGTCTCTCAGTTACAGACTCCTGTCCTCCCGAGAAAGGTCCCGGTAGAGAGTAGTACCGCTACGGAGGGTTTCTAACTGCTACCAGGTTTGGCTGCCTCGTAGATGGCGGCCATGTCCTCTTCGCCGTATCCCTCATCGATCGCCTCTTTGAAGCGCGTGTTGATCGCCTCGGCGATCGGCAGAGGTAGATCGTGAGCTCGAGCGGCCTTGAGGACGAGATCCGCGTCCTTTTGCGCCAGGTCTACTGAGAAGCTCGTCGGGAACTCCTCGTCGATCATCATCTGACCCTTCATCTGTGCGTATGGCACCCCTAGGGGGCCGCCCTCGATGGCCTCAAGGAATCGTGCGGGATCGACACCGACCGCCCTGGCAAGGGAGACCGTCTCTGCCAACACGCCGAGAAGACCTACGATCCAGCTGTTGGTGACGAGCTTGAGACGGCTGCCGACACCAGCGGACCCGAGCCACAAAGTGTTGCTGCCTATGGCGTCGAAAACCGGTTGACATTGTTCACGGACCTCCTCCGGTCCCGAGGCCAGCACGATCAGCTGTCCTTGCTCGGCAGGTTCCTTGGTTCCGAGAACGGGAGCATCAACGTAGGTGACACCATACTCGGCGGCCAGCTCAGCGAGCCGGTCGCTACCTTCTTCCCCAACCGTGCTCGTCTGAATCCACACCCCGTCTTCGGCTAGCACCGACAGCGGGCTCATCTCCCCGCCGACGGCCTCCGCGACGGTGTTGGCATCCGAAAGCATAGTTAACACGAAATCGGCTCCCTCGGCGGCTTGGTTGGGGCTATCCACCACCTGCGCGCCATCTTCTGCCAGCGGCTCGGCCTTCTCGCGCGTGCGATTCCAGACGCGCACCTCCATACCTGCTGTAAGCAAGTTGCGTGCCATCCCAGCGCCCATTATCCCGGTTCCCAGAACGGCTGTCGTGTTATCTGCCATCTCTTAATCCCTTTCTAGGAATCGTTTGCGTGTCTCTAGCCAGAGTTTGTTACCCAAAAAGGAGCAAGTTATAAGCACAGCGAGACGATAAGCGACAGCAAGGCCTGGTATAGGCCTCGTATTGAGGCTACTTGAGGCGGTACTGGCGGTACATCCTGGCGCTCTCGTCCACGTCGGCCTCGGTTACGTGGTTGCGGCCTCTAGCAGCGACGCGCTCCTCGATACGTTTGCGGATAAAGCGGCGCATGAGGAAGGGGCTACGCTTTATACGTCGGTCGGCCTCCGGATCCCAGGTAATCTGCTTCTTATCCGCCAAGGTAGTCCTCTTTCTCCCTCTCTAGTCTAGTATAGATTCGTATTCTACAGTAGGCTCTCGTCGGCGTGATGTGTATAACAACGGTTATGCTCATACGCCGCTAGAATATGCATATTGTGGAGAGAACGCCAGCGCTTTACGCCCAGAGGATCACGCGCCTCTACAAGACCAGCGGGCGAGGCGTATCGGAAGTGAGCCTTGAGATCCAACCTGGCGAGGTCTTCGGGCTCTTGGGTCCGAACGGCTCAGGTAAGAGCACCCTGCTGCGCGTCCTCTCGACCGCTATCGCGCCGGATAGCGGTACCTTCCGCGTCGCCAACGCAGACGGGCTCAAGGAGAAGCAGGAGGCGCGCGAGAAGATGGGCCTGATGGTGGACCGCCCAACCCACTACGGGGACCTGTCCGGTTGGGCTAATGCTTACTTCTTCGCCCGCGCCTATGGGGTAGAGGAAGGAAAGGTGGACGGCGTGCTCGCGGAGCTCTTCGACTACTTCGGGCTCGCGGAGTATAAGGACGACAAGGTGAAGACCTACTCGTACGGGATGGGAAAGAAGCTCGCGCTCATAGAGACGATGGCGCATAGGCCGGAGCTGTTGCTCTTGGATGAGCCCTCTCTCGGGTTAGATTACACCTCGCAGCTCGCTTACCAGAAGAAGATTCGGGAGCTCGCGAGAGCGGGCGTCGCCATCCTTGTCGCGAGCAACCAGGTAGACGAGGTCGAAGCCTTATGCAACCAGGTTGCGTTCCTGCATGAAGGTAGACTAATCGCGCGAGGGCCGCCGGAGGCTTTGATCTCTTCCCTCAGGGACCTCAGGCGTATCGTAGCGAGGCTACGCAACCCTATCGAGTACGCCTTACTCGAAGAGACTTCGGGTGTCGAACTGGTCGTGCCTGAAGGCCAGTACCTCGTGGTTCACTGCGTAGAGAGACCTGGCATCATCGCGGATGTGGTCGCGGGTATCATCCGTGGTGGCGGAGACATTGTGAGTCTCTCAGTGGAGCGACCGAACCTAGAGGATGTATATGTAAAGCTTACTGGAGAGGCGTTGCACGATGATGAGGCTTAACCCTCCTGACGCCTACTGGAAAAAGGACGTCATCCTGTTCTTCTCCAAGAGGTTCGCGCTCTTTATAAAGATGCTCTACCCGGTGGCGCTCATAGTCCCGGTAGCGGCGAGTGACATACCGGCGCAGTACGGCGCGGCGGTCATCGGGATCGTAGCGGTTATGGCCGGCACTTTCGGAGCCGGCGAGAGCCTGACGGTCGACCTGAACGATGGCATCCTAGTGCGCGTCGCGCTCACCCCCCTTTCACCCCGCCGTATCGTCTTTGAGATCCTCGCCGTCAACGCCTTTCTGGACTTCGTCCAGCTTTTGCCGGCGCTCCTGATCGTGTACGTGCTCCACCCGGCGCCACTCGTGTGGGTGCTGGCATCGACCTTCGGGGTGCTCGCGACGCTTGTGACGGCCAACTGTATCGGCGTGTTCATAGCTAACTTCACCTCGTCGCCAGCGGACGTGCTCCTGTACGCGACGGTGATCCTGGCGCCCCTGATCTACCTCTCCGGGTTCTTCCGCAATACGAACCCTACCGGCCTCCTCGCTGCGTTGCGTGGTTTCGTTCCCTTCGCTTACATGAACGATGCCCTCGAGGCTGTATTCGGCCTGGATGTCCAAAGCGCGCCGTACGAAGTATTCGTCTACCCGAGCATCATCGCCGCTGTCCTTGTCTTTGGCATCTGCCTGACGGCGGCACGTCTCCTTTCACCCCGGTTGTAGTCGGCAGACTCCGTCCAGCGCGTTCTACGAAGCTGGTTATTCAACGGCGCAGGAGGTTTTCGTTCTTTGGCACGGTTTAGACACCCTCTGGTTCCTTGGTTTCCTCCTCGGCAAGCATCCCATAGGACGTCTGCTCTTGCGATACGAAGTACCTTGCAAGCGCACTGCCAACG
>JAFAPF010000051.1 GCA_019247245.1 Rubrobacter sp.
GGAAGAGAAGCCCGGCGTAGTTTCACAAGAAGAGGATGAGCTGGCAGCCTTGGAGGAGGAGCTAGAGCTTATCCGCCGTGAGCGGGATGAATACCTGGACACCCTGCGTCGCCTGAAGGCCGAGCTTGAAAACTTGCGCAAGCGTCAGGAGAGGGAGCGCGCACGCTTGGCCCAGTTGGCCTCCGAGGGGCTCGTGAGAGAACTTTTGCCCGTTCTAGACAACTTAGAACGGGCTTTAGAAGCCGAGGGGGACATCAGAGAAGGTGTGAGGGTTACCTACGAGCAGCTCGTCGCCGTCCTCGGACAAGAGGGCCTCACTCCCGTATCCTCCGACGGCCAAAACTTTGATCCTGAGGTCCACGAGGCCGTCATGAGCCAGCCCTCCGAAGAGCAGGAGGAGGGTACGATTCTCCAGACCTTCGAGCGGGGCTATTTGCTCAAAGGTAGGCCCCTACGCCCAGCCAAGGTTGTGGTTGCTAAGCAGGTTTAGATATGGAGACTAAGGATCTATACAAGGTTCTCGGTGTGTCGAAGGGGGCTTCGCAGGAGGAGATCCGTCGCTCATACCGCAAGCTAGCGCGTAAATACCATCCGGATGCTAACCCCGACAACCATGACGCTGAGAACCGTTTCAAAGAGATACAGCATGCCTACGAGATCCTCTCGAATCCCGAGAAAAGAAGGGAGTACGACGAGGGACCGCGCACCTTCTTTGGTTCGCAGGGCACAGGCCGGGGAGGGCCTGGGGGAGCAGGGTTCGGAGGATTCTCCGATCTCTCAGATCTCTTCGGCAGCTTCGGTGGTCTCGGGGATATCTTCGAGCGCTCCGGCCGTAACAGGGGGGCTTCGCTTAAGGGCGAAGACGTAACTTTAAGTGTTAACTTAAAGTTCAATGATGCCTTGAACGGCGTCACGACGCGGGTCACCGTGTCAGTCGAGGAGGAGTGCGGATCTTGTCGAGGGACGGGGGCGGCTGCTGGGACGGTGTCGCGGAGGTGTCCGGAGTGCGGTGGACGTGGAGTGCGGAGCCGTGATCAGGGATTCTTCGCGCTCTCCGAGCCATGCCCAAGGTGTGGAGGTGAGGGCGCGATCATCGAGAAGCCGTGCGCCACCTGTGGAGGGAGCGGCACGGTGCGCAAGGCCCGTCAGGTCACGGTCAAGATACCAGCTGGGGCTAAGGATGGGATGAAGATTCGGGTTGCTGGCCGGGGAAACGCCGGGAGGAATGGAGGATCTCCAGGGGATTTGTACGTGGTGACGCGAGTCCAGGAACACCCGGTGTTCAAGCGTCGCGGGGACGACTTCGTGGTTGAGGTGCCGATCAGCTTCGTTGAGGCAGCTTTGGGAGCGGAGATCGAGGTGCCGCGACCGGAGGGCGGGACGGTGAAGCTCAAGCTGCCGCCGGGGACACAGGACGGCAAGCAGTTCAAGGTGCGCGGGGGTGGAGCGCCGAAGGCTCGGACACGTGGCACGGAGAGGGGAGACCTTATCGTGCAGGTGAGCCTCGTCGTACCCAAGAAGCTCAAGCGGCGGGAGCGCGAGATCTTGGAGGCCCTCGCCGAGGAGCGGGAAGAGAATGTGCGGGAAGAGCTCTTTAAGAAGGTGGGCTCGTGAACCTTAGAAAGCGCCCGGTGTACATGATCGGGATAGCTGCAGAACTCATCGGGGTACACCCGCAAACCTTGAGGATGTATGAGCGCAAAGGCCTACTCTGTCCCCGCAAGAGCATAAAGAACACGCGGTTATACTCCCAGGATGATGTGGAGCTTGGAAGGTACATCCAGAAGCTCACCCAGGAGATGGGAATGAACCTCGCCGGAGCGAAGCATATCCTTGACCTCGAGAAAAAGATTGAGAGGTTGGGGACCGAGAACCTACGGTTGCGCGGAGAATTGAAGAGGCAAAGCGTAGAGCATGATAGAGCGGTCCAGGAAATACACCGTAGCTACAAGCGGGAGATCATGCTGCCGCTGCGCGGGGAGCTTGTGCATAGTAAAAGGCGGGGATTCTAATGACCGAGGTTATGCGCTGCTATCGGCACCCGAAGCGGGAGACGCGCGTCTCTTGCTCTACATGTGGTCGGCCCATCTGCACCGAGTGTATGAGGGCAACGGATGTTGGGATCAAATGCCCCGACGACGCTAAGCTTCCCCGCAGCGCCCGGACCGGTGTGATGAAGCCGGATCAGATTTTAAAGAGCTTCCTCGCTGGCCTCCTCGTCGCCCTGGTAGGCATCCCTATCGTGTATATGCTCTTTGGCCTTCCATTCCAGTGGCTGCTCTCGGCTGCAGTTGGCTTCGGGGCGGGAACCTTCATTAACCGCGCTGGGGGTCGCAACGGCGGGCCACTAGCTATCGCCATCTCCGTTGTGGCCACGTCTATCCCGTTCCTGGTGTGGCTGGCACCGGACGTCTTTATGGGTACCGTGAGTGTATTCGGAGGCGCTTCAGTGGCTTTCGCTGTTCTCGCCGCCGGTTTGGCGAACCGCCGGTCATGAAGCGCAGGAAAGGGGTGTGTAGGCTCCTTACTCCTTTTAGAGAGCGGAAGATCATCTTGTGACGTCGCTAGAGAAAAGATATGCACGTAGCACAGGCAAACTTTCTTCCTAGCCACCCAACACCTTCTCCTTGAGCTATTCAACCATGTGATTACTTTAGATGAAAAGACCTTCTGAAAAGACCTCATCGACTGCGTAAACCCCAGCAACACCGTTCGAGTAGCTCCTAACGAACTCGTCGTTTTCGAACACTCCGAGTAGCCGCTACGGAGTCTGCCTCACCTCCAATAGTAATCTCATATGTCCAGACATTGTACCTCTAAGTCCACTTAAATCTTTGAACTACAGAGTGCTAATGACCCCCAAGCGTCGTTGATTTACCTTATATAAGCCGTAAAGCGGACACCAACGTTACTAACGCCGGAGAGCGAACAAGTAACTTAACCTGTAGATAAAACCAACCTTAACTTGCAGGTAAAATTATATCTTATATTAAGGTTAAGCTCTGAAAAATACTTTCAGAAAGCCTAGCATAGCCTTGAGAGCCATGGTAGGGTTGATAAACATGAGAGAGGACATGGAGTACATCAGCGGAGTGTTGGACGAGCTGGAGGCGATCGTTCGAGATGCTTCCAAGGTACCGATGCGCAAGGGTTGGGTCATGATCGACCGGGCCGACCTGCTCATGATACTAGATGAGCTTCGCGGGTCTATACCTAAGGAGTTGTCGGAAGCTGAGGAAGTTCGCAGGGAGTGCTCGGCGATCGTAGCGGCTGCCGAGGAGGAGGCGCGCAGGATAGTCGAGGATGGACACGAGCGGGCCGAGGCGAAGGTCTTGGACACGGAGCTGTACCGACGCTCGCAGCGACGGGCGGCCGAGACCGTGGACCGGGCCGAACGCTACGCCCGAGAGATACAGGGTGGCTCTGAAGTGTATCAGGAACGGGTGATGAACCAGCTTGAGGGCTGGTTCCAGGACTCGCTCGTCTCGATCGGAGAGTCCAGGCAGGAGTTGGGTAGCTCCTCCTCTGTGCGTCGGTCTTCCACGCCCACCGCTGAAGCGTCACCAGCTCCTAACGAGGATGGCCAAGAGCGCGGCTGGCGGGCTAGTTCGGCCTAGAAATCCTTTCGGTTCTTCTTCGAGTTTTTCATTCACAGGAACTCCTTGTAGGTCGATTCCGTATCAAGACCATCCCCGCATGCTCCGCAACAAATAACGCGACCTCGTAGCGCGGGATGTTGCGCGACATCGAGGTTACAGTGTTCTGTTCGATGCATAACTTCTATATATTCTCAAGATATGAGGGCAATCGCATGGTTACACAACAGAGTGAATGGCGAGGGCGAACGGGTATGGTCTAGGACGGCTATATCTAGCTGTACCTCAATATTAAACAGGTAAATGGGTAACCCACGAAACCTCGTCAGCTGTGCTATCTGTCAGGAGTTTTTGGAGGAGACATTGTGGAGCGTAGGGCCTCTAAGCGAAGGTTCATTTCGTCGAGATCTGTGGTCAGATCAGCTGCTGAGTCTCGGGCTTTGCCCCCACTTTCTACAGAAACACGGACGACCCCTATGTGGAAGGTTGAAAGTTTCTTGAGGATATGAGAGGTCTCCGCGTCTGCAGCGTGTATTTCCTCCTTCAGCTTGCTGAGGACAACATCACCGCCTCCACGTTGCCTAGGATCGCCGTATAGAGTGTCGAGTTCCCGGACGACCCCTGCCGCTTTCTCCCGCTTCTCCGCGATGTCCACGAGACGTTCGGCTATACGACGAAGCTTTGGGATAGTATCGTCTAGCACGGCCTGAGCAACGTCACCCGACTCCTCGATGGCAACCAACGTTAGCTGATAGATCTCGAGAGTTGCCTCTACCTTTCGGCGAGTCTCTCCACGTGGCAGCCAGCGGGCGCGCCGCTCGGGCGAGATGCCTTGATCTCTGGAGGATTCGGGTTGTGTACTCGATTGGCTGTTCCATCCCTCTAGAGCCTTATTTCGGAAAAGTGGGTCGCGAGCGGCTAGGAAGACGAGAGCAGCGTAAGTCGCGAGTGTTAGAGGAATGACCCACCATACCAAGGTCATCGCAAAGAAGACGAGCCCGATCACCACCACAAACAACCCCCGCGGGCGTGAGAAGACGGCTCGCATCACCCGTCGTCGCGCCGTAGATGAGAGCTGTCTACCTGCTTCGCCGGGTCGATCAGAACTCTGCATCGCGTCCCACGTGGCGTTCTGAATGGTTTTCGAGGAGGGTTAGGCGTACCTGGTTGCCTATCCTCAGCCCTAGGGCTCGACAGGCGTTGCCCTTGTTCATGGAGAGGCTCAGGCGCCGATGGGAATCCGGGACAAGTATGAGATCCCCAATTTTCGAATGTCCGAAGGTCTCGACGTAGCGGACCAGCATATCGCCGTCCTCGCCAGCTTCGACCTTGAGCAGCGCGCCGAACGAGAGGCTGACTTCTTCCACTGGCGCCGAGAGCCGAGCGTTGCCGTAACGGTCTACGCTAGTGATGGTAGCCACGATGGTGTTCGTGCCTTCTTTCTCCATGCCGAACGGCTCGACGCGCACGAGCGAAGCGGGATCCACAACCTCCCCGAGCAGCGTGTGATCTAATCCCACTGCCAAGTGCGCCGCTGCAGGGGCGAAGATGTCACGGCCGTGAAAGGTGCTGGACACGGGTCGGATGTGGTAATCGGCATTCGTCAGTGAAACGGCGCACGTGATACCTCCCAGAGACTCAACTGCGGGTACCAAAAGCCCGTTATCCGGACCGATGAGAAAGGCTCCATCTGCGCTTAAGAGGGCCAGTGCGCGCCTCTCGGTACCGACACCGGGATCGACGACGGCCAGGTAGACTGCGTTCTTAGACATGTAGTGCGTGGCATGTTCTAGAATCTCAGCCCCCGCCTCCACCCCGAAGCCGGGTACCTCATGCGTAAGGTCGATCACCGTGGCCTCCGGTGCTATACCTAACATCACCCCTTTGCACAGCCCGACGAAATCGTCGTCGAGCCCATAGTCGGAGAGAAAGTAAATGGGCCGTGCGCTACTCACTCTCCCAGTATATAAAATGCCGCGTGCCTACAGTTCCGGGTATTGGGCGTAGGAAGAAGTTCAAAAAGACCCGGCATCTACTGGAGAGGGCCTGCGCAGTGAAAGGCCATTACCGAAAAGAGGCGCGACGGTTGGCCGGATACGGTGTTTACAAAGCTCAAAGGATTAAGCACGTTGCTACTAAATTCATAACCGCGTCGTTCGATACACTTTGCCCTTCCCGAGGTTTACACAAGCTCGTGGCTAGCGAACCTTCGTATCATCAGCGTATCACGTTGAGCCCTAGAGAATGGATCGTCTCGCAGGCACCATCTAGCCCCGGCTTGGCCATCAGATTAACCTTCGCCTTAAACTCATCTCACCTTTAACTTATGAGTTATACAAATTTCGTTACGGAGTTAAGTTTTGGTCTGGTCCCAACATATAGTATTGGAGAGCGAGAGAGAGTGGTCATGTCGTGTGAAGTTCTCTTGTCTGGGGAGTTATTCCCTTTAGGTAAAGGGATTTATGGAGGTTGCATCGACTTAGATAGACTGCTAGTTTTCCTCGATAGAGGCGGGTTCTGTGGGCCGGAGCTCAGTTTGAAGTTCGGGTTTAATATGGAGCCTGTCAGGACCTCACCTATGGGGAGGGGGTAGGTGAGGTCCTTGGCGGCGCCCTTCGGGGGGAGGGGCTGCGGCTGCCCGGGAGCGTTCTAGTTTTGGATGGGGACGCTCCCGGGTTTTCTATCGGTAGAAGATGGGAAGGGAGGTACTGGCGTAAGCGGTAAGCCAGTGGAGATCCTCTTCGGTGAACTGTTCGGTAGAGTTACGGGTAGCATAGATGAGGCCTATCGAGTGTTCTCCATTGAGAACCGGCACAGCCAGAGAGCTGGCCCAACGAGTATTGGTGCGGGCCTGCGGGAGGCGTCTGGGACCAGTCACCATGAGGGTGGGCTGGGAGCTACGGAGCACGAGTTGTATGGCGCTTTTGTCGGCGCTCGTGAGTGGGCGTGGCGCGTCGGCGATCGTTGCGGACGACTGTGCTACATAAGAGAGACCTTCGGCCCGAATAAGGCTGACCCAGTCTGCCTTGAGCTCTTCGCGCGCTTCTTTGGCTATCGCCTCCGGTGGAACCGTGGGATCGAGGCTCTTCGGGGCGGGATAGCGAAAAACGAAACGGGAGCTCAAAATAAAGTTCGTGCTCGTCCCGGCGATAATGCCTAGAAAAGCAGCTATAGCATAGTAGGGGAAATCGGCGCTGACGTACTTGATCAGAGGGTAGTACACCGCGAAGTTCGCCCCTAGGGCGACGATAGCTACCGGATAAGCGAGTGCTCCACGCAGAAAGAAGTGAATCCGGCTCGAGTGTCTGATATCACGCCAGGTGAAGGAGCTGTTAAGTAGAAAATTGCTCAAAATGCTCATGCCCACAGCCGCCATCCAGGCTACGGTGGGGTTAGCGTCGAAATACTCGACAAGGGTTATTAAGGTTAGCATGTTCACCAATACTCCCGAGGTGCCTACGAGGGCGAACTTCCAGAAGCGCCCTGCCGAAGGGACGTACCAGAACAGGCTAGCTATATGTGCCAGATACTCTAGACCCCGACGGACGTTCGCTTTCGAGACCCCTGCGTTGCGCGCTTGGAAGTTCAGCGGTACTTCGATCACCTTCAGTTCTGGGGCGCAGACTAGGATCTCTAGGAGGATTTTGAATCCCGTCGGTCTGAATTGGATACCTGATATGGCTGCGTTCCTAACAAGGAAAAAGCCGGTCAACGGATCACTGGTCTTCCTTGCTTCCTTAAAGAGGATCTGAGCCAGATATTTGCTGCCAACAGAGACTGCCTTACGTACCGGTCCCGAAAGCCCAGCGTAGCTACCTCCTTGAGCGTAGCGGCTTGCTACCACCACGTCCGCTCCCGAGGCCTGAGCTTCCTCTAGCATCTCACGCACCTTCCTTGGAGGGTGCTGAAGATCGGCGTCCATCACGCAGGTATAATCGCTCCTGTGCGCGGCGACGTCGATGCCCATCGTCACAGCCGTCGAGAGACCACCGCCCTGCTCGGCTTCCTTACGGTGGATCAAGACGATCCGGTGGTCCTCTTCGCTTAAAGTGCGCACTACCTCTGGTGTCTCGTCGGTTGAGTCGTCTACGAAGACCATCCGGTAGTCAACACCCGATAAGACCTCCTTAAGCTCCCATACTAAGACGGGGATATTCCTCGCCTCGTTGCGTGTCGGGATTATCAATGTTAGGAGGGGCCTCCCTTTGGCCTGCGTGCTCGTCAAAGTTTGCTTCTCCAGCCTCATACTTCGCCTAGGCTAGCATATGCGCCAGATGAGCCCAAAGCGAGTGCGAACCTAGGTAAACTTACGACGAGTCATACAGAAGAGCTGAACAGGAGGCGAAAGATGGCCGCTGAAAATATGGAACGAGCACACGTTTACGTTTCGGGACAGGTACAGGGCGTCAGCTTCCGTGACGCGACGCGCCAGCAGGCTAAGCAACTCGGCTTACACGGCTGGGTCCGTAACCTCCAGGATGGTCGGGTCGAGGCGGTCTTCGAGGGCGAGTCCGATACCGTGCAGGAGATGGTTCAATGGTGCGAAAGCGGTCCGTCGAGCGCAGACGTCGAGGACGTCTCAGTGGAGCGAGAAGAACCCTCGGGTGATCTTACGGGCTTCGAGGTTCTGTGAGCGACGCGCCAGCGAACGACCTACCCGACGGCCTCAAACGTCTCATTGAGACGGCGGGAGCAAAGATCTCCAAGGGTCGGCATATAGACTACGGCACCCAATATCGTGTAACCTGCGGCACCGAAACTGCGACGGTAAACGTCTATGTATCAGGGAAGATCTCTGCCGGAGGTAAACCTTCAACCTTATTAGATTTGCTTGAGGACTGGCGGCTCGCCCAGACGGAACTCAGAGCAAGTGTTCCCGAGAAGCGTCCACAGAGGCCCCCCAGTCCGGACGAGGTGAACGGAACGCCGCGGGTGGGTACTGATGAGGCTGGCAAAGGTGACTACTTCGGACCCCTGGTAATTGCGGGTATACGGGTCTCAGAGGAAAAAGCGGCCCAGGAGTTGTGGAAGATGGGAGTGAGGGATTCTAAAATGCTAAGCGGCGCCAAGGCTATAAGCCTCGCGCAGCGTATAGTGGAATTTATCGGTCCGCAGAACGTGCGAGTCGTAGTCCTTCATCCCCACGAGTATGAAAAGCGCAGAAGCGCTGCCGACA
>JAFAPF010000284.1 GCA_019247245.1 Rubrobacter sp.
TAAACTCGGGGTTGCGGGGGTCGCGCTCAATCTTCTCGCGGAGGTGACGGATGTGTACGTCGACGGTGCGTTCATCGCGGAATTCGTCTCCCCACACCCGTGTGAGCAGTGTACTACGCGAGAATACCCGGCCTGGGTTGGAAGCGAGCGTCACCAAAAGCTCGAACTCCGTGTACGTCAGATCGACATCTTTGCCATCCACGGCGACCCGACGGCTAGGCAGATGAATTCTTAAGCCATCGTAGGAGAGCTCGTCCTGACGCTGTCCGGTAGGCACCGACACGCGGCGCATAATGGCGCGCACCCGCGCCACGAGCTCCCGAACGGCGAACGGCTTGGTGACGTAGTCATCAGCTCCAAGCTCCAGGCCCACGACCCGGTCAATCTCATCGTCCTTCGCCGTAAGCATGATGATTGGGATATCACTCTGCACCCTGATCCGGCGGCACACCTCCGATCCATCTATCTTCGGCAACATGATATCCAGGATTATGAGGTGTGGCTCATAAGTACCGACCGCCTCAAGCGCCGCCTCTCCATCTCCTACGGCGTGCACCTGGAAGCCCTCCCGCTCCAGAGCGTGTACGAGCATCTTCTGAATCGATGGCTCGTCGTCCACTAAGAGTATCCTGCGCGTGGTTCCCTGCATGCTCTGCGCCATACTCTAATCTCCCCTTCCGAAAATTCTAAACATGATGAGACTTATTGTATCATGCACCGAGGGTCTCATCGGCTTCGGCGACGCGTTCGACAACCCTTACTACGGCGTTCACGAGATCCTCAGCGTCCCGCAAATGCGCAGCCTCGATATCCGCACGACGTCGTCTGAGGTATGCGGTGACGATCCGGGCCTCGTCCGCGCCCTCTCTATCGGACAGAGCAATGGCAACATGGTTGGCCAGGACCTCCTCAGCGAAAAGGATAATGCCACTTACATCCTCAGGCTCGAAGCCCTCGTGGGCAACAAGGCGCCCTCTGAAAAAGGCAAAGACCTCGACCATTCCGGGCTCGGTCGAGGGAGTAACGAGCGCCTGTACGCCCTTAGCATCCCCCACAACACGCGTCAGGCGGATACGCTCGATGCCGGCGAGGAGGTCTCGTAGACGAGCGGCCGCCTCGAATTCAAGCTCATCTGCGAGCCGCTCGCGTTCTCCGATAAGAGCTTCGAGATGCTCTTCACCGCCCTCACCACGCAGGAGCGCTATGAGACCTCCGATGACCTCCGTGTGATACTCTTCCTCATCCACACCCGAGCACGGGGCACAGCGGCCCATCTGGCCGTAGAAGCAGACTCCCCCACTCTTGTTAGAATCTCCAAGGCAGCGCCTCAATGGGAAGATCCTGCCCAGAGCCTCTATACAAGCGTCCAAAACCCTCGCACTCTGATAAGGACCTAGGTAAACCACACCATCTTGCTGCTCGTTGTCGGGCACTCTCTCAGGAACAGGGTAGCGCTCACCCATGTCAAGCTTGATGAACCAACTCGCCTTCTCGCTTCGGCCAGCAGAGTTGTAACGCGGGAGCAGGCGCTTTATCTCGCGGGCCTCGAAAACGAGGGCGTAAAGCTCGCTCTTCGTCTCTTTGTAGCGCACCTCGGCGACCTCCCGAACGAGTCGCCTGATTTTGCGTCGCCCATCACCACCATTGAAGTAAGTCTTAACACGCGCCTTAAGGTTCTTGGCCTTGCCGACGTACAGGACCTCACTGTGCTTATCCACGAAGTAGTAGACACCGGACGTGCAGGGAAGGTGTTCGGCAAGGTACCCTTTTTGTGGTTCGATCCGATCGCGAGACCCAAGTGCAGTCGCCTCTCCAACGCTGTGCACCCCAGCCGAGCCTAACAGCCTGAGAAGCTTGAGGAACACCCCCACGGTAGCAACGGCATCTGTGCGGGCCCGGTGGTTAGGAGCTGCCCGCACCCCGAAGTGCGAAACAAGTGACGCTAACCGGTAGCGCTTGAGACCCGGCACCAAAGAGCGGGCGAGCTTGAGGGTGTCGAGCACCAGGTTGGGAAGCGGCACACCGCCCCTCGCCGCCGCAACGAAAGAACAATCGAAATGGACGTTGTGCCCGACGAGGACGCATCCCTCAACGAACTCCTCGAAAAGACGTATAACCTCCGCAATACTCGGAGCGCCCGCGACCATACGATCAGTGATGCCGGTAAGCCTGACCACAAACGGCTCTATGGGTCGTCCCGGGTCGACTAGCGTTGTGAACTCATCCTCCACCCGCCCACGCACCACCTTAACTGCACCAATCTCGGTGATCGCACCCTTACCAGCCGATGAGCCCGTAGTCTCGAGATCGAAAATGACGTATGGTGCCTCGCATAGAGGCAAAGAAGCCACCTCAACCGTGCAGAGAGCACCCGCCTCGTCCCAGAAAAAGCGTGGGTCGCCCGCGACCAGGTCTTCGACGTAACTACGGGCATCACCGTACGAGTACGGTAAGCAGAGAAACTCGCGGGCGACCTCTTCAGGGGTTACGGACTCGTGGTCCTTCACGAAACCGTAGAGGCTACGAGACACGGACCTCTCTCCAGTAGAGAGACTTGTGTCTAGCTACTTCAGCTTTAGCAGCCTCGGCGATAATCCGTGCCTGCGTCTCGGTGAGACCGGGAATGCCGATAAGCTTCTCGTAGGTGTACTCGGTCTCTTCCAGACCGCTGGCCATGACACGAGCACGTGTCTTCGGGCCAATACCAGGGAGCTTATGGGTATGGAAGAGCTTACCACGCTGTATCCGCAAAGCATCTACCCCCACAAGCCTCTCACCATCGACGAGGACGCGTCTTAAAACGTCGCCGAAGAGCGCAACCTGCTCTGGGTAGTAGATGCTTCGGTTCATGAGCGAAGGCGTCATCGGCAGGGGGTAAGAAAGGTTCGCGTCGCGGACCGTGGTGTGGCCTGGAGGCTCGTTCGGAGAGAGCGGATCCGGATCGCCCAAAGCTTGGGCCTGGGCAGCATGGTCGGCGACCTGCTCCTTTAGATCGCTGGAGAGGTCCAGCTCTGTAAAGACCGGGGCTCCCCACAAGCGATTGTTGCGATTGGCAGTATAGAGGAAATGGCGCTCACCCCGCTCGTTCTTGTAGAACTCGACGACTGCCCACGCCCGCTTCTCGCCGATGCCGGGGAGACGAGAGAGCGTCTTTACATCGTCTGTTACTATCATCTCCTTAAGCTCATCGCTCCCAATAGCGTCAGCGGTCTTGGTGGCTGCCCGCTTATCTATACCGCGTACTAGCTCGAGTATCCCCTGAACGCTCTCGGGGTCGACGCCGCGCCTGAGGTGGTTGATCTTGCGTACCGCTGTGAACGCGTTGTGCTCTTCCCAGTGCCAGACGTACTCGCGTACGCGCTCTACCGCCGCAGCGTCCTCAGGAACGAACTCTATAGTTACCCCGTCACCTATGTATCGTCCGTTCGCCCCCGGCAGATGCTCCGCAGAGGCTTGAACCTGCACCTTTACCATCGGCGAGTAGAACGAAAAATGTACGGGCACGCTAGACGAAACCTCCTTCATGAGACGACGCCGGAAGACGTTATCCTCAAGATCCCGCTCAAACATGCAACCGTATTATAGCGGTCAGCCGTAAGCTGTCAGGTTTGGGGTTTGTAGAGCAGATAGTGCCCCACCGACAGTTCCTGCGATACCGCGAAAGGATGTGCACTCCTACAAGCTGTTGCGATCCGCACGACGCCGGTTCGGGTTTTCCGAGAGAGCTGAGGGCTAGCGGCTAAAACAACACTTCCTCTCGAAGCACGATGGCCTCGACCGGATCGCCCGCCCGCACCCCTTCGGACTCGGGTCCGACTAGCGCCAGGGCGTCTGCTTTGGTTAAAGAACTCACGAGTCCTGAGCCTTGGGCTCCCACCGACTGGGCCATCCAACCCTTCTCCGTCCGAGAAAGGCGTACTCGCATCGCGTGCATCCTACCGAACTTATTCTCGACGTCCTCGTCGAAGTATACCTCGATGTGGGGGCGGTGCCTGTCCGTACGCCCCATCATCCGCATGAGTGCAGGTCGGACAAAGAGTTCGAAACAAACCATCGCAGAGACGGGGTTGCCGGGCAGGCCAAAGAATCGAGCGTTCTCTCGAACGCCGAAAAAGACTGGTTTACCGGGCTTGAGCTTGATACCCCAGAAGATCTGTTCAACACCCAGGCTCAAGAGCACACCCTTCACCAGGTCCTTTTCCCCCACCGAGACCCCCCCGCTAGTTACCACGACGTCTGCGCTAGAGAGCGCTTCTTCTATCGCGGCGCGCAGGACCTCTACGTTATCGGAGGCAGCGTAGAGGCGACGGGCGTCGGCCCCAGCATCGAACGCCTGGGCAAGTAGGGCGAAAGAGTTCGAGTCGAAGATCTCACCGGGAGAAAGGTCCCGCGCCCCCGGCTCGACAAGCTCGGTACCACTGGAGAGGACGACGATCTTCGGTCTTCGGTAAACTGGTAGCTCACCGTAGCCCTGGGTAGCCGCAAGCGCTATCTCGGGCGCACCTATCTCTGTGTCAGCGTGGAGGATGACCTCTCCCTTGTGCACGTCCTCGCCCCCCTTCCGTACGTTGTTCCCCGGAAGAACAGCCTTTTTCAGCTCGAACTCCTCACCCCAGCCGGAAGTGTTCTCGACCATAGCTACGGCGTCGGCACCTTCGGGGATGACGCCACCGGTGAAGATTTTGATCGCCTCCCCTTCCCCCAGTTTCTTACGGGCAGGGCGTCCTGCTGGGGCCTCGTCCACCACTCTAAAGACCCGCGCCGCCACAGCGTCGCAGCTTCTCAGGGCGTATCCGTCTACCGCCGAGTTGTCGAACGGCGGCGATTCGAACCTCGCCCGTAAGTCCTCGGCGACCGCGAGGCCCCGTGCATCCTCGAGCAACGTGTGCACGACCGGCAAGCGAGGCGTACTCTCCAACACCAGCCCCATGGCTTCGTGATGGCTTATAAGCTTTTCGAAAAGTTGCATGCCTTTATCCTACTCCTTGGCGGATGCGCCAGACACCTTCTACATCCTTTCTACGCTACCATAACTTCGATGCGATAGATCACATACTAAGAGTTTACGGGAGGAGGACTATAATATGGGAGAAGTCAGTATACGGTTTTTGGGAAGCGGGGATGCTTTCGGGAGTGGGGGCCGTTTTCAGACCTGCATACACCTGCAGACCGACGCGACACACTTCCTGATCGATTGCGGGGCCTCCTCGCTCATCGCGATGAAGCGTCTGGGGCTGGACCCCTCGCTGATCGATATCGTCCTGCTCACGCACCTTCACGGTGATCACTTTGGGGGGCTCCCGTTTCTCATTATGGAAGCTCAATATGTTTCACGACGGGGAAAGCCGCTAGTCGTAGCCGGGCCGCCGGGACTGGAGGACAGGATAAACCAAGCGATGGAAGTGCTATATCCTGGCTCTTCCCAAACCCGGCGAGAATTTACCCTACACTTTGTCGAGCTTCTCAGCGAGACGGCTACGACACTTGGGCCGCTCGTGATAATTCCATATGATGTCGTGCACCCCAGCGGTGCCCCCTCCTACGCGCTCCGCGTCGCGTGCGGAGGTAAGATCGTCGCGTACTCCGGCGATACAGAATGGACAGATACTCTAATTCAAGCCGTACAGGGGGCAGACCTCTTCATCTGCGAATGCTACTTCTTTGAGAAGAGTAGCCGATACCACCTCGACTACCAAACGCTGTTGGAACACCAGACAGAGCTCAAATGTCGCCGGCTAATCTTGACGCACATGAGCGACGAGATGTTGTGCCAGGTCCAAAACCTCGACATCGACGTGGTGGAAGACGGTGAGAGCTTCGTGTTGTAGTCGGGTCCTACCTATCGAAGGTGTTTGCCGAACAGCCGGTCGGGTTTATCCGAAATCCACGCTGTCGAATACAGTCTCAAAATACAAAACATCCTCAGCTATGGCTTCGTGCGATGCTAAACGAAGTAGCATCCGAAGTGGAAGTAGCGGCAGCGTCGCATAGACCAGCCCCCACACATAAGGCCCCGACTGCTGCTTGACTGCTGCTTTAGAGTAACGATAGGTTAGGGCTGATTCCCCGCTTCATAGACCTGCCGCAGCCACCGGATATAGGTACGTTGCATCTGTGCCCAGGCCTCTACTCCCTGGCCCATCGCCTCGCCGGGTGGTCCCCATAACCCCCAA